>JAUXHF010000331.1 GCA_030621685.1 Spirochaetota bacterium | reverse complement strand
AAAATTTTAAATTTGAACGATTATGAAATACAAAGATCTTCCGCGGCGAACTTTAAAAAGGGCCTTCGAATTTTTTTTCAGCTTGGCAAACTCACGCTTGAAAACATTTAGCGAGGGAGTTTGCTTTTTATTCAGCTGCTCTATAATATCGCCCTCACTGATGCCGGCGGCAGCCAAAGGAGATTCGGGGCTTAGCTTGGTGATGATCACACCAAAGGCTTGCTTTTTCCCAAACTTAGTAAATTCACTTTGTAGCATATTGCGGATGCTAAGACCGGCGCGGCTAATAGACTCTTGGGGAGCAGAGCTTCCTTGCTGGCCAGTGCCAGAGCCAGGGCTGCTTACTTGATCTTTTCTTTCCTCTAAGCTAAATTGCTTGCTGAGAACTTTGCCATCTCGTAGCAGCCTAACCAAGACCCTTGTATTTACAGGAATTTTGGAAATTTCGTAGAGCAGCTCGTTACCGTTTTTAATAGATTTCCCGTTCAAGGCGGTAAGAATATCGCCTTCTTTTAAACCAGAGCGGGCGGCTGGGCTATTTTCGATGACACTGTTGATAATAACTCCGCGTTTTTTAATGCTAAGTGCTTCTGCGATATCTGAAGTGACGTTAGCATAGTAAATGCCAATCCAGCCACGGCGAACCTTGCCATCGCGCTTTAAGTTATCTACAATGTACTTAGCCATGTTAATTGGAATAGAAAAACCAATGCCAGCGTTCGAATTTGAATTTGACAGAATATTAGAGTTAATGGCAATAACAGCACCATTAAGATTAAGCAAGGGGCCACCAGAGTTGCCGGGGTTGATGGCAACATCGGTTTGAATAAAATTTTCGTATTTGTTAGCGATGCCCTTTCGCCCCTTCGCCGATATAACACCAGCTGTGAAAGTATGAGAAAAGCCAAATGGATTCCCGATGGCAATGGCAATGTCGCCGATATGCACGGCATCGCTGTTTCCTAAGGAAAGATAAGGAAAATTCCCTTTTTCTTCAATTTTGAGTAGGGCAATATCCGTGTCGGGATCGGTGCCTATAACTTTTGCTGTAAATTCCTTATCGTTATTATAAAAAAGCACTACAATTTTAGCGGCGTCTCTGATTACGTGATGGTTAGAAATAAGGTAGCCATCGGAGCTAATAAGAAAACCCGAGCCGAAATGCTGAGCTTGCCTTTGTTTTCGTTGATTATCATAACCAAAAAAGCGGTTTAGAAATTCATCATTAAATGCCGGATTCTTTGAAGCAGCTTCGGGGCTGACCGTAACTTGAATGCTGACCACGCCGGGCAGGGTTCGCCGAGCAACTTCTCGATAGGCTTCTTGCAAGCTAATTGCTGAAAGTTCGGCAGAATTCAATGGTTTTATGGCACTTATGTTCAAAATAGAGCTGGAAGAACGATCGCTATCAAAACTATCTATAAGCTGTGTTCGCTCAAGGCTTTGCTGCCAGCTAGGGCTGTTTTCAAAGTCAAAGCTGTAGCCAGTGTTGTTTTGCTGCTTGTTTAGGTAAAAGGCAAAGGCAAGAGCTGCAGTCAAAGCAATTAATGCAAAAACTATGGCTAAGTTGATGAGCTTATTGTGGATGTTTTTAATATATGACTTCATGATTC
>JAUXHF010000339.1 GCA_030621685.1 Spirochaetota bacterium | reverse complement strand
AACGAGAAGGCTTTCACTGCTAAGCTCTACGTGGTAACTACCTAAGGAGAAATTGAAAGGATCTCTTACTGCTACAGTACGCGCCCTATCGAAATTCTGGCGAATGCCCTCGCTGAAATAGCGCACAGAGCCGCCTTCGTAGGCTATAAGATTATGCCTATTGATGAGTGCTATCTGCTCTGCTTGGCTTAGGTCTGTTATCGTTTTAGGCCGTGTCTTGGCTAGGTCTTGTTCTTCTAAAAGCTGAAAGCTCACATCCTCAATAGTTTTATAGGCTTCTGGTACATCTGATACTGCATAAGTAGTGCTGCCTTTAAATATTTTTGATAATCTTATTATGAGGTAAAACCGCCAGTTCGTGCCATCATAAAAATAATATATAGTAAAAGTATTAAACGACAATATATACTCATCGTGTTCGTGGATGTTCTGTGATAATGTGAGGTTTTTATGTTTTCTAGCCCCCGAAGTATCCGACAAATCTAAGGTTGAAAAATCTATGTCAAAAGCCCACTCACCGCTAAAGCTGAGGCCTTGGTCGCTTAGGCTATAGCTAAATTTATAGCTCCTTGTTTCGCCTTCTGGCATTTCGCCTTCTGCCATTAGATAACTCTTCGCAATTCTTTCCTCTAGCGGAAAAGAGGGATTATTATTTTCAGGGAAGTAAAAATAAAAATTAATACTTGTTACGACACCACCTCTACTAGAGATACTAGCATGAAACTCCGTCCACTGCCGCTCAGTTAGGCTGACAAACCCTTTTTCAATCCAATGAATAGGAGCATAGCCATCTTCGCTGTCGGCTGGCAAAGCCTCATCTGTGTCTGCTGCTATTAACTCGTTTAAGTATGATTCTTCTATTTGAGTATGTAGGGTATAGGAGTAGCCATTCACAGAGGTGCTGTATTGTTTATAAATGACATACGTTCTCCCGTTTACACCAAAAATAGAAGAAGAGTTTTCTCCGAAAACTAGATCATCTACACGCTGGGTAGGAGAATGAAAGGCCTTGCCATCTATGATGAGCGTATGCTGTATAAACTGAAAGTCAGGGAAGGCATTTATTTTTTCTTCGAAAATATAATAGGTAATCCCTAGAAAAGCGATGTCATTAACTAAGTAATACACGGTGGAAATATTTTCTGGTACTTCCTTGAATGTTTTTACGAGCTGGGCATCGGTTCTTTCAAGGGGCTGGATGATGTCAACATCGCTGTAATCGTTATCATCGTGGTTTTTTTTCTCGACAAACAAAATGCTCTGCTCAATATAATACAGCCGGTTCAGCAAAGAAAGATGCCCGTATAAATTGCCCCGTTGCCCCCAGCGGGTCCACTGGGCGGCCTTGCTGTTATACACAAAAACCTCATTGAAGTAGCCCTCATCGCTTTTGCCAGCAGATAAGGCGAGCAGCAACCTATCTTCGCTCTCGTAGGGGATGAGCCGGGCTTTTTTGTAGCTGGGCCAATCCGCTCTCTTGTCCAGCACATAGTTAATATTTTCGGAAATAATATTGATGCTCTGGTAGCCGATGAGAGCCACGCCTTTATT
>JAUXHF010000377.1 GCA_030621685.1 Spirochaetota bacterium | reverse complement strand
AGCCGATGAACGGCTTCAAACAGAGCATGTTTCTTTCGCCGCTTATAGCAGCAGCGCTTAGGCGAGAGTACCCGGTAGAAGTGGCGCATCTAAGTGGCAGAAATCCCGGCCCCAAATTTTACGGCAACTTGCGAGATTTAGAACAAGGCCTTTCTTTTGAACTTTGTACAGGCCTAGGCTCGTATAGCCCAGATCATGCCAAATCTTTTAGCATTTCTCCAGAACGCTGCGCCTGTCCCTTTGGCAAGGTTTTTCATGTAGAAACAATGTGTCCAGATTTAGATTCTTGGGTAGAGCGCCGCTGGGACATAGTGAAACGACCATGCTGGGCTAGCCTGGAAAAATTCCTTAATCCGTTTCAGCCGATAAAAGCAAAATATCTTATCTCATCTGCTTTTCATCCCTCGTATGTGCCCAAAATGCTGGCCTTAGCCCAATATGCTGATTATGAGGGAATTCTTATAGCCTCGCTAGGGGCGGAGGGCGGCTTAGGCGCCTCGGCGCGTGGCCTCATTTTAACGGCCTCGAAAAAAAGAAAAGCATATTCTGCAAAGAGCCTCCATCAAGCGGCTGGGGTCTCAAGTTCTGGCATGCCAGAAGAGAGCGATGCTAAAACGCGTGACTTCCAGCTAGACTTTGAAGAAGACAATGAAAGACTAGCCGTTCTAAGCAGCGGGTATCAGAGTAGGCAGTTTCGCTTTCTTGAAAGCTACAGCCATGTAAAAAAATCGAATACGCTCGTGCGCGCAGAGGAGAATTTAGACTTTATCAGGCAGTTTTCTTTTTGGGGAACAGGGCAAGAGCCATCGCAAGAAGCAGGTATAGAAAGCCAGCTTTTCCAAACTCATCTTAAGGCCTTAGAGGTTTCCATACCGGCTTATATGAAGGCGTTCCGCTGGCTGTTAGATTAAAAGCGTGGCTATATAATTTGCTAAGGCAAGATGGCGCTAAAAAGTAAGCCAAGCTCAATTTTCTAGGTTAGAGCCTAGAGCCTAGCCTAAGTTATTCCTCTTTGAAATGCACATTTGGGCTATAGCTAAGAAAGCTCTTGCCTGTTCTTGCTACGGTTATTCAAACGCA
>JAUXHF010000067.1 GCA_030621685.1 Spirochaetota bacterium | reverse complement strand
CTTTGGGCAGGAAAAAGTCCACTAGCTCTTTGCCGGATTGCCCAAAGGCAGCTATTGCAGCTGTTTTTTGGGCTTTTTGAGGCTTGGAGTGTTGCTTGTTATGCATAGCATTTTATTTTCTGGCTATCTGCCTAAAATATATCTACTTATTTTGCGAGTTGCGAGGTATAAGCTAGGAAGCCAGAAGTGCTAGGTGATATGGAATGAGGGGGCAAATTTTCTAGGTTTGGGCATTAGTTTCTTTAGAAGAGGGGGGCTTGGCAGAAGCATCTCCACGGGGAATTGAACCCCGGTTGCCAGGATGAAAACCTGGTGTCCTAACCACTAGACGATGGAGACAAAGAAAATGAGCCGCGATGGGTTCGAACCATCGACCCACGCCTTAAAAGGGCGTTGCTCTACCAACTGAGCTAGCGGCCCGCTAGCATTTAAATTTAAAAAATTGTTAGCCTTTTAAATGCAAACAGTGAAAACTTGGCTTGAAATTTAGCCTTACTAGCTAGCCTGCTAAGGCGGAGCAGCAAGGGCAAAGCTTAGGTACAGCTTTCTAACGTGCCAAAAAACATGTTAGAGAGCCATGTTAAAAGCTATGCTAGCTTTTTTCATCTAGCAAGCTATGAATAAGCCTTGTGTACTATTTTAAGCGAGATTTCGCTTAAAATAGTACAATGATTTATGGTTTTAACAAAGAAATTTTAATGAATTTAAGGAAAGAAGAGGTCATTTCTAGGAAATTATGCGCCTAGAGGTTTATGAGTTAGCCTTAAATTTATTTAAGTGCGTCATTCGTTTCAGATTCAAGCTCATTCGTTTCAGATTCAAGCTCATTCGTTTCAGATTCAAGCTCAGTAAGAGTCTTGATGAACCCCGAGAGATGCTCTCTGTGTACAACAAGGCGCATGCGCTTAAAACCATCACTAAAAGGCTGTGTTTCCGAAATAGTGAAGTAATATTGACCGTTTAAATTTTTTTTCAGATCAAAGTAATATATTCTTTTGTTGGCATGTAGATGCTTAGAAATTACATCTTGTGAACGTTCTTTTGTTATGAGATCTTCTTGCATGCTGGCATCCTTAATTTGCAATAAAGTTTATTAGTGTATGGTTGTAATAAAATTTATTAGTGTACGTAAACTATGTATCAGGTAGATATATGGGTAGTATGGATGTAGGTTTTTCAAATTAAAAAGTTGGAGATTTGACTGTTCTTAAAGTAAAAAATTAAACATCCTTGATTTCTATTATAGAAAAAAATACTCGTGGAGCTGTGTTAATTTTTGTTTTATAAAAGTATAAAAAAAATTCATGATAAGTTCAGTTTTCCTACCCAGCTGCTTAAAGCGGGATTTCGTTTCAAGAATTTCAAAAAAGCAGGGCGGCATGAGCCGCTTGCCAAGAACGTAATCAGCCACTTAGCAAGAATATTGTTTAAAAACTTTAGTAATTATCGAAGGAAGCGTTCAGCGCTATTAAAGGAGCAAAGTAGTTAAGGATTTTTGTTTTTTTTAGATAATTAAAGCAAGTCTTGTAAATTTTCCCGATGAAAAACATTTTTCTGCTGAGCAGAAACTCTAAGGTTTTTTTTAGAATATACAGGGCTTTTTTCTAAAATATATGTCAGAAAAAGCATTCAATGAAGCACGTGGGGCTGAAGCTGTTGGCGAGGAAAACAAAGAGGGCATGCGGCGGAGCTTTGGCTACGCACTTTTGATGCTAGCGCAAGTATTTTTTATCATCTTGTTACCCTTTTTTTGGCAAGAAGGGCAAAGAGAGCAGCATTTCTTGGGTCCTAGTGCCTATTATGTAGCAGATTTTCTCATCCGCAAACTGTTTGGAATGAGCGCTTTATGCCTGCCCATAGGCTTTGTTTTTCTTGGTGCAAGCTTTTTTTCTTCTCGAAATATTGCCGTGTTTGTCCGCAAGATGATACTGGTTTGGCTCTGGATTTTCTCTTTGAATATGCTTCTTCTGAATATAGAGTTTTTTATTCAAGGTCGTTTTTCTGGCTTGTTTCCCTTATTTTTCCATCTTCTCTTGGAGCATCTTGGCAGGGTGTTTTTAGGAGAGACGCTGCAATCCACTTGGCAAGTCCATGTTTTTGTAGAGTTTTTTATTTTTCTCTTGTTAAGTTTTGTGCTGGGCAGGCATGCTCTCCCTTTGCTTTTTAGGCTAGCTAGCTGGCTAAAATTGCTAAGCCAGACATTAGGCCAAATGCTTAGCTTGCTTTTCAAGTACCTAAGCCGGATGTTTTCGTTTCTGAAAAAGAATGGAAATACGTTAGGCCTTCCGCTTTTCTTTCCGTTCTTGCTCATCTGGCGAATGCTTAAGAAGATAGCCGGCTGGCCAGGAAGAATTTTTACTAAAATTTTTTCTAGGCTATCCTTGCAAAATTTCTTAGAGAAATTAGACGAAAAAATTTCAAATTTTGAAAAAAAACAGGCTTTGTCCCTAGCAGAAGTGAACTCAAATAATAGCAGTCATAGAGAAAGAGGCTATGCTGAGAATACGCAGGCTAGCCAGCCATGGATAAAAGAGCTTAAAGATTCAGAGTATGCTGAAGCTGTCAAAACTATGGATGGCGGCCATGCTGCTGGCCGTGTGAAGCAAAGGCTAGAACAAGGCCAATGTCCTTCGCATGCTTGGGCAGATGGAGATAGCAGTGATAGCAGCGGTAGTAGTGATTCGGAGTTTTTAGACTTCTCGCTATGGCCTGGGCCTCCATCATTAGAAGAGGGGAAACAAGAGCCGCTTGCAATGAAGCAGCCTTTAAATTTAAAGCGAGAACCAGAACAAGAACTGGGAGGGGCAGAGAATTCTTTAATGCATCCTAAGCATACCAAGTCTTTTGATCTGCGAGGGAACAGGAACACGAGTGCTAATCAGGATGAGCCAGTCTTAGCTCCAGCTCCCGGAGAATTTCCTAGCGTGATAATTATGGATGAAGAAGATTTTTATGCTAGAGAGAAAGAGAGAATTGTGTTTTCTCAGTTTATGCAAAATAGAACTGATTCTCCCAGGCCAGAATGGACAGCCAAGACAAAAGATAATGCTGAAAATAAAGAAGCGAAGTATTTGCTAGAAAAAACCTTCCAAGAATTCGGGATTACGGTGCAAGTAGTAGCTGTAACAAGTGGTCCTGTTATAACACGTTTTGAGCTGGTGGTAGAGCCTGGGATAAGGCTGTCTCGCATTGTGAACCTTCAAGATAACCTTTGCTTGGCCTTGGCAGCAGAGTCGGTGCGTATTGTGGCGCCGATTCCCGGAAAATCTCTTATTGGCATCGAAATTCCACGGCGCCAGCGCAGTGCTGTGCAGCTTTCCGATATCATCGGAAATAGCCCAGCCGATGAGCATCATAGCATTTTGCCGGTTGGCTTAGGAGTTTCTGTTTTAGGACAGGCTATCATAAGCGATCTTAGCGCCGCGCCGCATCTTTTAGTAGCCGGAGCTACCGGTAGCGGCAAGTCGGTCATGATAAATTCCCTACTAAGCTCGCTGCTGCTCTGCTTGCCTTCAAACAAACTGCGCTT
This sequence comes from Spirochaetota bacterium, assembly GCA_030621685.1. Taxonomy (GTDB): domain Bacteria; phylum Spirochaetota; class UBA12135; order COTS27; family COTS27; genus JAUXHF01. Next base: position 5,351 of record JAUXHF010000067.1, on the reverse strand, counting down.
CTTGCTGATAGACCCGAAGATGGTTGAGCTTAACGTGTATAACGGAATTCCGCATCTTTTGCATCCCGTGATAAGTGATACGAAAGGAGCTAGTGCTGCTTTGCGCTGGCTTATCTCTGAAATGGAGGCTCGATATAAGCTTTTGGAACGTTATGGAGTGCGATCTATAGATTCTTATAACAAACTGATGGCTAAGCAGCAAGGTGTTTTTGCTAGGGATAAATCTTATGTGAAACAAAGCCTTCCGTACATTGTACTGGTTATAGATGAATTTGCCGACCTCATGATGACTTCTAGGAAACAAATAGAGGATTCAATTTCACGTCTTGCCGCCATGAGCCGTGCAGTGGGCATTCATCTGGTACTGGCCACACAGCGACCGAGTGTGGATGTTATTACTGGGGTTATTAAGGCAAACTTTCCCACTAGAATAGCTTTTCAAGTTTCTTCAAAGATAGACTCTCGTACTATTTTAGACTCTAGCGGCGCGGAGACTCTGCTGGGCAAAGGAGACATGCTGTATTTGCGATCTGGCTCTGCCAGTAGCGAGCGATTGCAGGGTGCTTTTCTAAACGATTTAGAAGTGGCTAGCCTCGTGAAAAAACTACGTGTTTTTGGCGGAACGGGCTATCTTAAAGACCTATATGAAACTAAGGAAAATCATGAAACAACAGCCTTTTCTGCTGAAAATGATGATGAATCTTTATTTACGCAGGCTGTTTTTATTGCCAGAAATGAAGGGAAGATTTCGGCTTCTTTTCTGCAACGCAGGCTTAAAATAGGCTATAATAGAGCCGCACGCATTGTGGAGCGCATGGAAGAAATGGGTATTGTCTCGGAGGCGCTTGGCTCTAAACCTCGAGAAGTTTTGCTAACAAAAAATAGCCCATGAAGCGGAGCTTGTTATAAGCATGCTGGCAAAAATGGGCTTAGCTTGCATGTTTTTCTGCTAGCCAAAGTTAGGTATCTACTTGCTGTAATTTATTTGCTGTAATTACTTGCTATATTTTTACTTTTGATTAGCTAAGCTATTTCTTTTCATTTTTATTAGAAATTCTGTTACAATTTAGCCATTAAAGCCATTAAAGCCATTATGCTTACGTTATCCACTAAAGCAGTTATGCTCGTATTAGCAAGATAAGATAAGATAAGCGAAGCGAAGCGAAAGTATTGGCTTGCAGCTATTTTCCTATGAGAAAAAACATATACTCAAAGTTTTTCATTCTTTTTTCGGCGGCTAGTTTGTATATAGTTTTGGCTACAGCATCGCTTTTTGCCCAAGACCAACAAGATTCTACAAACAGCGAAGAATATATTGAAGAAACTTTTATAACCAATGGTTTTGGTGAAGAAATAAAGCTGCTTAAAGTTGAAAACATTAAGAGTTTTTTAGAAGAGGGCTTTCAAAGCTACGAAACCTATCAGGCAGACTTCAAGGAAATATACTTGAAAAAAGTACGAAAAGGAAAAATATATATTGAAAAGCCTTACTTCTTGCGTATCCAGTATTTTTATAAAGACATTCTAGAAATGGATGTCTTTAGTGATGATAAGATTTTATATGTGCATCTTTCTCCCTATAATCTTGTTTATGAACAAGATTTGCTGGATGCTAACGATGTCTTATATGAAGAAACTCCGCCCAGTTTGTCTTTGTTAAGTGAGAAATATAATTTCAATTTCATAGAAACTAAAGAACGTATCCCAATATTTGCTGATACGAACGAAAGCCAACGTTTTGCTATTGATTCTTTAGAGCCAGAGGATACAGAGCTTTTAGCCTACCACATGTTTTTGCAACCAAAGGATATTACTGAAGGTATTGACCAGCTAGAAATATGGATTACTGAGGATAAGATTATTCGGCGAATGAAGGCTACAAGCGTACAAAAAATAACAACAGAACTTTTTTTCTATAATGTTACAATAAATGAGCCTATTCCTGTTTTGTATCAAGAGTTTATTATTAAGCCGGGCGTGAAAACATTGAAAAATAAGTTTTGGTCGGCACTTAAAAAACAAGAGAATTAATTTTTTAAGAGTATGATAGTATAGAAAAGACTTAAATACGTGTTTTGCAAAGGTTTTTTACTTGCAACAAGCCTGCGTTTATAAAATTTTTCAGAAAACAGATATATTTGACGAGTATTAAGTAAGCGAATATAAGTATGTAAAAACATAAGTAGTATACCATCTGTATTTGTAATACAAACTTTAGGTCTTGGCATAGAGTTGTCCCCGTTAAGGTATTTCTCAAATTTATTCTGGTAGTAATATATGGATGAGAAAGAATTTCGTAAAGAATTTATAACAAACCATCGTTCCATTGGGCGATATTTGAAACATTGCCGTATAAAAAAAAAGCACTCTGTACGAACATTAGCCGAAAGTGTTTTTTTACAAGAGAGCTTCATTTCTTCTTTAGAAGAAGATGCTTTTGAAAAACTTCCTGCTAAAATTTATAGCCTAGGGCTTCTCCAAGATGTTTTAGGAGAAGTTGTAGATGATTTGGCAGAACGCAAGCATGTTTTGCTTTTTTTCGAAGATCTGTTTGACGAATGCGCGCAAAGAAAAAAGCAAGAAGAAAAATCATTTTTGTATACGGATGAGCCGCTAGCTCTAGAGACAGCAGCAGCAGCGAAAGAAGAAGACAGCGGCGAAGAATCCACAGAACCTCGGAAAAAGCTTTTGCTTGAACCGGTCTCTTTGGCGGTGTGGGCGATATCTTTAGTATCTATACTTTTATTTTTAGGCGTTTTTTTGTGGATTTTCTTGCTTGGCGAAAAAGAAAGCTACGTAGCAAGTGCCAATAATTCTAGTTTTTCCGAGCAGCGAAAAATTTTTACGCTATACGGAAAATTAGATATTTTCGAAATGCGCGAACAAGATGAGTTGCGCGTTTTTGTTGGCAAGTCTCTGTATGCCCTTAGGCTTACCTCCATATCTGCAGAGAGCTTGAAATTTCAAGAAAATTTGAATAACAAAGAATTTCCAGCAAAACTTTGGGAGAGAACCTTTGTTACGTTTGAACCAGAACAAAGCCTAGGAGGATTAGAACAGAATGCTAGCACGATGCTTCAGAGTAGCTCTAAAAACAGTGATTTGTTGGTGAAATATCAAAAACTCTCTGGCGATATAGCCGTAGTGTATGTAGAAAATCTTCGTTTTGAAGACTCTGTGTTGAACTATGGTGTTATTTGGAAAAACAGCTCGCATGTTTCTGTAGAAAAAGAACATGTGCTTTTAGAAAATCAGAACAAAGGCCCAATTAACGTCTATGTTAAAGCCTTGCAGCTGCCCGTACATGTTTCCTACAATCTAGATGGCAAAAAGCAAAATTCGGTGAACCTCTCTATTGGCATGGACATCAGTATTTTAGCGCAAGATCACTTAGAGATTCAGGTGGGAAATTATAAATCTGCTGCTTTTATTGTCAACGGTATTCCGCTAACAATAAACCTTGAAGGCTATAATCGCTATAGCATGACCAAGGTTATTAAGTGGCTTGCCAGCTTCGAGAACGAAACGCTTTTTGACCTAACCATTAAAGATTATATCAATTAGCAGGCAAGACTTAAGGTTATTATGCTTTGCTTGCCCCAGCTTCGAAAACGAAAGGCTTTGCTTGCCAGCTTCGAAGACGAAACGCTTGCTTGCTATGGCAGGCTTCGTGGAAAATTTTTCTGGAATGCTTAGAGGCTACAGCTTTGCCCCCAAATATATATTAGCTTGATATTATATTAGCTTGATAGAGTAGCGCAAGCTACAGAAAAGTATTTTATAGCGGTTTAAAAGACGGGTTATGGGTTATTTTGCTTATTTAAGTTATTGAAATATCCTTGATGGCTGTAATATTCTAAAAAAATTGAAAACAGACTTAGAAATTTACAAATATAACGCTGGGCATATCTTGCGTTTATGGACGGAAGAGATTTGCTTTTCCATAGCGAATGCGCTCACATTCTCCCGAGCTTTTTTGGCATTGGCCTTGCTTTTCTTGTGGTTTCAAGAAGATTTTTTTAGCAATGAAAAAACACGCTTTCTTATACTTATTCTTATTTACATAGCAGCGGCTGTCTCGGATTATTTTGATGGCTACTTTGCTAGAAAACGTAAATTGTTAAGTAGTCTAGGGCAATTTTTCGACCCGCTATTCGATAAAATATTTGTGCTTTCGGTATTTATCGGATATTTGTTCTATGTTCCCTTAGTGATACCAGCGGCTTTCATCTACATTATTTGCGGCAGAGAGGTTTTGGTTACCGTGATGCGAGTGCTTAGCTTGCTGAAAAACTGCCCTTTAGTAACCGAGCGGCATGCCAAAATAAAAACTTTTACGCATATGCTGGCGCAAAGCCTTATTTGGGGACTTCTTTGGGTGTATGCCTTTGTCTACGAAAGTCTTAGCTTCCGCATTTTTTTTGAGAAATCTATGAGTAGCGATGGGAGCCCTGTAGCGCTACCAGCGCTTGAAGATATGCCTCCTTTTTTTCTGCAGGCGTATTTTCAAAATATCTTTGAAAGCAAACAAATGATATCTTTGCTTGTTAATGGACCCAATAGCTTTGTTTTTCTTTGTATGCTGATAAGCCTGCTCTCGGCCTTTTTGTATATAGTGAAGAACACGCAAGTTTTCCTTAGTCGACCCCAGCTTTTCACAGAGGAAAGTAAATAAAATATTTTCCTGCCGTGAAAAAAAAATTGTATAAATTTTTTTTAAGCGTTGCTTACGTTGGGTATTTCCCCAGTATTTCGGGCACTATGGGTAGCGTTGCTGCGCTGCTTCTGTTTCTGCCATGTATAGCCTTTTTGGCCAATGGCCGATGGCTGGTGTTCTTCGTAGCGCTTCTGTTTTTTTTGCTAGCCATGCTAAGCCTGCCTTGGGCTTTAAAACATCTTTATACAGATAAAGACCCGGCTGAAGTTGTTATTGATGAAGTAGTGGGCATGGCCATAACGCTGCTGGCTTTGCCAAGTTACTCTTTGGGGCATGCTGGCAGCTGGCTGGCATGGGCTTTTGTGGGATTTGTTTTGTTTCGGATATTTGATATCACAAAACCCTTGTTTATAAAAAAATTAGAGAATCTTCCTGGAGCTTGGGGGATCATGCTAGACGATGTAGCTGCAGGACTGGTAAGTGCTTTTTTTCTTTGGTTATTAGTAACGCTGTTTTAAGCAGCTAAAGATTTGTTTTAAGGTTTAGAAAAGTTCGGCTTGCTTATTTTAAGTTGCCAGCTTTGAATTCCTAAGCTCTGTGCAGGCTGTATTTTAATGCACGCATAGACTTTTAGCATATCTTCTGCAGAGGGCTGGTGCTAACATGTCTGCTAGGGCAGCTGGGAGCTGGGGCG
>JAUXHF010000242.1 GCA_030621685.1 Spirochaetota bacterium | reverse complement strand
TTTCAGAATTGCTTAAGTAAAGTTTGCCAAGAAAATATTTCTAAACTGGGAAACTTTCATCGGCAAGGAAATTTTTGCTTTGGGCGCATAAAAAAAGCTTCAAATTCACTTGTTCAGCGTTATAAAGATCTTGAAAAAAAAAGTTCATCTTCGCATGCCGCTAAAACGCTATCTAAAAAGACGCTCAAGAATATTCCCTTTAGCCTCTATCCATTGGAAACGCTAAGTCAATATCACAAGCTTAGCAAAGAGCTTCTTATAAAGAACAAGGCTGGCACTTTTCCTGGCTTCTGTAATGATGAGGGCATTCATACCGGTCGCAATCTGGTGATGCGTCCTAAGGTGAAAATACAAGGCCCTGTGGCCATGGGCGACTTTGTGGTATTAGAAAAGTATGCCCATGTTGGCCCCCATGCTGTTATCGGTGATAGAGTTTATATAGATGAACATAGCAGCGTAGAAAATTCTATTATCTTTGGTGATAGCTATATTGGGAAATGGCTAGCCATAAAAAATTCAGTTTTGTACAAACAGCGACTCTATAGCCTTGAGAAAGAAACCTATGTTGATATTCTTGACGAAGCATGGTATAAGAATCTTTCCGACTCTGGATCGAAGCGCCATGTCTCCTCTTATATTTTTGGTTTCATGTTCGCCTGCATGTTGCTGGCTCTGCAGTATCCTTTTTATTTGCTGTATAAAGTTTTTTCAGTTTCCGTGCTTTCAGTAGAGCGGAAGCGGATAGCTGTTTATATAAGTGACTCGCTACAGGTTTCCGAGTATTGGGAGTATCATTTTGAGGATGAAAAACAGCTTTCGAGAAAAATTTTCAAGCTCTTGCTTCTAGATAAACGCCAAGCATTAAAAGATTGCATGCGTGGACGTTTATCTACAGGGGGCAACAGCATACTGCTGGTTTCAGCAGCTACTCGAAGTGCGATAAAAGCCATGCCACAGTATCGACCGGCTGTATTTGGTTACAGTGAAGCTTTTGGCGCAAGTCATGAGCCAGCGGATGCCGAGCAAAAAATTTTTGACGACTTATATTTCGCCTCTGCTCATAGCTTGCTCAAGGAGATTAAAATCATCTTGGCTGCCTTAGTACGAAGAATATGTATGTTTTTATAGCATAAAGCATGTTTTCCCGTAGGAAAAAGAAATTTTTACTACTTTAGCTAGAGTGCATAAGAGAGTAAAAGCATTTTTGGACTTTTCTTGAATTTATTCTTTTAAGATTATAAGGTTTTTTTATAGCTTTTTTTGTAGGGCATGAGCAGAAATATTTTGAATAAGAAAAAGAATGAAGCCTCCTCTCTTCCCCGCTCTCAACTTAGAGGGCGGGGACTTCATGCTTTCTGTAGAGAGTTCTTTAATTTCTGCAGAGAGTTTTTTAATAGAAGTCGGTAATATCTCGGGGATCAAAGGCTTTTCCTTCTTTCCATATTTCAAAATGCAAGTGTGCTCCTGTGGCCATGCCGGTGTTTCCGACCTCGCCAATGATTTGCCCGCGTTGTACTTTTTTTCCGATGGCTACAAAAAGTTTGCTGAGATGAGCATATTTGCTTAGCCGATTTTTGCTATGCAAAATGATGATGACATTGCCATAGCCAGATTGAGTTCCAGAAAAAATTATTTTTCCGCCTAAGGCTGCCAGCACGGTTGAGCCGATATTTGCACGCATGTCTATGCCTTTGTGAAAAGATCTTTTCTTTGTTAGCGGATGAATGCGAACCCCAAACAATGAACTGAAACGGACTTCTTGTTGCAGGGGCTTACTAAACTCTCCGCCTAATATCTGCATGCGCTCACCTAAAAGAAACCTTGCCTCTGGGACGAACACTTGCCCCTTGCTTTTCTTGTTTTGCCAGAGGGGATTAAAAAATAAAACTTTTTGCTTTGAAAGATGGTAGCGCTGAGCAAGGGCTTGAAATTTTTCTTCACTATATACTTCTTCTAGCAAGAGTCCATTTAAAGAGGGTATTTTTACAGATTCTCCTAGGTCTAGCTTATAGGCTTTTTCTGGTTTGTTGAAAGAGATAATGGTATCGATAGAAAGGCCTGTGCGTTTGGCTATCATCCAATACGTGTCTCCCGATGTAGCCACGTAATTTGACATTAAAAGGGGGTTTGTTGGTAGAGATTCATCGGCTGCATCTCCAAAAACTTCTGGAAATTCGAAAAACTGAAAATACAGCTTATCGCTAGCAGGCAAGAATAGGCTATACATGCCCTTGGCTGAATAAAAAAGCAAGTAGCCAAAAAGCATTAAAAAGCTGAGCAGGAAAAGCCTCGGAAAAAAATTTAGCGGCTTTGCTGCTAGCGGGTTTGGTGGCAGAAGCTGTTTCTTTATTCTAAAGTTTTTTAGCATGGCGGTGTTTTTGCTGTAAGAGAAAATATGCCTTCTGCTGTAAACCTGCATACAGCATTATGCTGCATGTAAGCTGAAAACAATATAGAGCTTTTAGATAATAACGGTGATAGCAGAAAATTGAGCTTGCAATTAAAAACGCGCTCGAGAAGATTTGAACTTCCGACCTCCAGGTCCGCAACCTGATGCTCTATCCAGCTGAGCTACGAACGCTTAGTATTTTATTAGAATATCTGTTTTTTTTGAGCCTTACCGCCTTATCGCCTTACACCTGTACGCATAGTTAGCGAGTTAGCAGTTAGCGGCTAATTAGTAGCTGATCTTGTGAAAGAAATTTCAATAAGTATAGCATAAGAGAGAAGAGCAAAGGGTAGTTTATAGGTTTTGCTTCATTTTTTTAGAGGGGTTTTGCTAATTAGCATGGTTTAACTTTGCTGTTTTGGTAAGAGTTAAGTATTTTAATAGCCAAAGCGGCAGCGCCGAAACCGTTATCTATATTTACGGCGGCTAAGCCGGGGGCGCAGCTGCCCAAAATAGAAAATAAAGCGTTCATGCC
>JAUXHF010000080.1 GCA_030621685.1 Spirochaetota bacterium | reverse complement strand
GTCTTCCTAAGACCGCTTGGCCTCCGACTTAAAATTCTGTTTCCAAAAATTCTGTTTTCCCGAATTACTATTCCCAATTACAAACGCTATTAAGCCAGCCATGCCTTACAGCCTCTTATCCAGAGGAGAATCTTAGCCGCCAAAACCAAGATCCATCTTCTCTGGCTGCGCTTAGCCAAGGGCTTGATATACAAATTTCCTGCGACATTTTTCCAGATTCCAAAGCTAACATGCCAGCGCCTGCATCGCTTTCTTCAGCAAGCTCGCAAAGCGAAGTTGCAAAAGAGTATCGCCTGCGTATTGATGTTTGCTCATCTGATGCTTCAAGCCCAAGCCTCACACCACCAGCTGAAACTCTTGAAGAAAAAACAAAGGCCTTAGCTTCTTCACTGCTGTCTTTTTCCCTTGCCCAGGGGCTTAAGGTAAGCCACCTTGAAATCCAGCCGCCCAGCCTAGAAGAACACTTCCTTAACGTTACAAAAGCTCTATGAACCTAGTAAAAGATAAGCCGCCCGGCAGCCCATATAAGCCGCAGGCAGCCGCTGTAGCCATGTCAAGCTCATTTTCTTCTTCTTGGCATGCCATGCAAGCCTTGCTTCAAGCCGAAGTACGCAAGATTTTTTCCAGTGTCCTTAGCTATATTTTCCTAGCCTTGCTTGTCTTTTTCTATGCTCTGCTTTATTTCATCTACGTGTTTATAGGCGGTCGCTACCAATTACAACCCATAACCGAGAATATTGGCCTCTTGCTGTTTTTTCTTACGCCGCTGATGAGCGCAACGATGATAGCAAAAGAACGCCGCAGTGGTTCTTTAATCATGCTCTTTCTCTCGCCGCTTTCAAGCCTTCAAGTAGTAGCCATGAAATACCTTGCCGCCTTATTTCTGATATCTTTAGCCCTAGCGAGCACCTTGCTCATCCCCCTAGGCATGGAACTTTTTAGTTTTGTGCAAGATTGGGCGGCTGTCTTCACGGCCCTCTTAGGACTGTGGCTACTTAGCATGGCTTCTTTATCGCTGGGGCTTTTTCTCTCGGCGCTTAGCAGCTCTGAAACCTCGGCAAGCCTGCTTAGCATTTTCGCTTGCCTGTTTATCATTATCCTGCGTAGTGCTGTAAATTCCTTTCCCCCGCTGCTGGCTAAATGGGTAGATTTTATAGTCTTCTACCAGCATCTGTTTCCTTTTGCTCGCTCGTTTTTCTCGCCTAGCGATATTCTCTACTTCCTTGTATTCACGGCTACTTTTCTTTGCCTCGCCGCCTTCTTCACCGATACCCTGCGCTGGAGACGTTGATTTTAACAAATTTTAAGTAGTCTTAACAAGTTTTAAGTAGCTTATAATCACCGTTAGCTTAGCCCTTTATTTGAAAAATAATTCAGCTTTCCCTAAGATGAAAAGTCCCATTCTTTATTCCATTCTATTAAGTTTTCTGGCTCTTGCCGGCAGTATTGTTTCCATACTGGCTCAAGAAAAACTCTTTGCTTTGTTTTTTGCTGGCATAGTTTTCATCGCTATTTTCTGCCTCGTTTATTTTTTTAGTATACGGGCAAAAAAAATGGCTGCCGCCTTGCCGGCTAGCCATGATACAACATCTTCTTTCGTTTTTATCCCTTCTTTTTTTCGCAAGTTAGTAAGCAGCCGCTACAGCCGCTACCTTCTGCGAAGAATTCTTGGCCTTGTTTTGTTAGTAGCCATTCTCATCACTCCCCTAGCCATCTTAGAAAACAGCCGCTACAACCCACGCTACGATTTTAGTACAGATGGATTCTACAGCCTAAGCGAACGTTCAAAAAAAGCTGCCATGCTGGTAACCAGCCCGCTTAACATTCAGCTTTTCGATTTGAAAAATCAATCACTGGAATTACAAGCTATTCTTAAAGCCTATGAAAAACAGAATCCGCTTCTTACTTTTGAGTTTGTAGATTTACTGAGAAACCTCGAGGCCGCTCGGGCCATCGGGGCTAGCGAAACCACGCTTGTTTTCAAAAAGCTCGCGACCTCTACCCCCAGCCGAAAGCTCTACAAAAAAGATTTATTGCCTCTCTCTGCAGGCCCCGGCAGGAAAGCCGATAGCGCCTTGCTGACAAGCTACCAAGGCGCTATCAATCGCGTGCTTATTGGCATGTTTTCCAAGCAAAAGCTTCCTAAGCTTTTTGTTTTTTCCTACCCTTCGGCTCATGTTTTGCTTAAGCAAAGCAGCGACAAAGGAGGCCAGCTTTTTTACGAGGGAGCAAGCCGCCTTGGCCTTGAAGTATTGGCTTTAGAAAAACTTGAAACTGAAAGCTCTCAAGATTTTCTAAAACGTCTTGCGGGCAGTATCAGCCCTAACGACTTACTCATGCTCTGGCATGCCGGGCTAATCGATAGCAAAGAAAGCTGCGAATCCTTTTTTAAGCCCGGTCAAGCCCTCGCCCTAAGGCATTTTAATGCCGGCGGCTCTTTGCTCATCCTCCAGCCCCCGCCCTATGCACCCTATGGCAACCTCGCTTCAAATACCAGCGCTCAAGTAGCAGGCCAAGCCCCAAGCTCAAGTTCTAAAATATGCATGCCCTTTTTCTCAAAACTTTTTGCAGCGCTCTCTTTAAAAAACCATTCTGGCATAGTCGTTGATGCCCAGAATTTCCATCCGCTCTTGGCCCAAGGCCTGCAGCAAAATTCGGCTCTCCCCGCAAACTATCCACTTACGCGCTACGGCGCTCATAAACTTGTGCAGCCTTTTAAAGCCTACGGCGTATACCCTTTCTTGGTCTCCCCAGGATCTTTTTCTAAGCTGGCAGCTCCTCTCAAGCAGCAAGTCACAGCAGATGCTCGCAGGCAGGCACGAAGGCAAAAACCAACCTTACTCTCTTTTAGCCCCCTGCTAGAAAGTAGCCCCTACTCTTGGTTAGAGAAAAACTATAGCGCTGAAGTAAAAGCCCATGCCAGGCCTGTTTTCCAAAACAATGTAGATGAACAAGGCTCGCAAATTTTAGCCCTGGCCGCCCAATATCAGCTTCCCCAAAGCAAGGCTGCTACTCGCCTCAGCAATAAAAAACTTCCCAGCAACGTAGTCCCTGCAAGCCCCAAGCCATCACGCCTTGTGCTTATCGCCGAGGGGCGATTTGCTTTAAACGCCCTTCTGCCACAGGCCGTCAATAACGATTTTTTAATGAATGCCCTTCTTTGGGTAAGCGGGCAATCTTCGCTTATCACCAGTGATTACAGACGCCGTGACATTCGCTTATTTCAAAGCAGCTCAAAAGAAACGCTGAATTTCTTCCTCCTTGCCATGCTGGCCTTGCCGCTTAGTTTCCTGCTACTGGGCTTTATCATTCTCCGCCGCCGCCGTTATGCACAGGCCTAACAAGCCCAAGCAAGCCTTCACGGCATCAAAAACATTCTAAGAAAAATGAAAGAGAAAAAAAAATTAGCTATTTTTGATATAGATGAAACCCTGATAGAAGGCGATAGCGATTATTTATGGGGCGTGTATCTTGTAGAAAAAGGCTACCTAAAAAAAGAGGAGTATTTTGCTAAAAATAAACATTTTCACGATAACTATTCCCAAGGGAAATTGGATATGTATGATTACGTTGAATTTTCCTTTCAGCCATTCACCACCATCCCCAAAGCTACGCTTTTACAGCTGCGCCAGGACTATTTCAAGACGAAGATCCGCCCCTTGTATCGCCCCAAGGCCATACAGGTCTACAATGCCCATAAGCAGCAAGGCTATACCATGATGCTCATTACCGCCACCAACGATTTTATAACAGCCGCCCTAGCAGAAGACTTAGCTGCCGATGTACACATAGCTACGCGCGTAGAAGAACGCGCGGGGAAATTCACCGGAAAGACTGTTGGCATACCTTCTTTTCGTGATGGCAAAGTATTGCGCTTGCAAGAATGGCTTGACAAAAACCCCGATCACTCTTTAGCAGGAAGCTATTTTTACAGCGATTCCATGAACGATGTATTCCTTTTAGAACAAGTCGACCATCCTAGAGTTGTTGCCGGCGATACAAAGCTGCTGGCTTACGCCAAACAAAAAGGCTGGACAATACTCTCCTTCTCTAAAGAAAGTTCATAACTCATAACTCGTAATTCAGATTTAAACCCCAAAGCGAAGACCATTTAAAAAAGTAGCTTAAGTTTTTGCAAAGGGCAGCTGCCCGCAAAAATCCCTCATAAGCAACAGAAACTGCCGACGTTCAAGATGTAGCAGATATTCGCCGCCAGCTGCATGCATCCGCCCAATCGATTGGATAGCCGAAAAACAAAATACAGAAGCACTCGCTTTTTTGTCCAGCAAACAAGCTTTATAAGGCTCTGGGATTTTACCATGCGACCATGCAGGCATGCTCGCGCGTAGCCCCAAGCAACTAAGCAGCTCTACGATACGCTGGAAGTCTGCATGTGAAAGCAGGCCAAGTTTATAAGAAAAATAAGCCTCGGCAGCCATGCCAATAGACACAGCCTCCCCATGCGAAAGTTTGAATGCTGAAAGCCACTCTAAGCCATGGCCTACGGTATGCCCAAAGTTTAGGATACGTCTTAATCCGCTTTCCCGCTCATCTTCAGTAACTACGTTTTTTTTAATAAGCACATTTTTTCTTACAATTGCCTGCAATGTCTTCATATCTCGGCGCTGAATATTTTCTATATTTTTTTTTAGAAACTGATACAAAGCCCGGTCCGCAATAAGAGCATGCTTGGCCACTTCAGCAAAGCCATTACGATACTCTTTTTCCCTTAATGTGCTAAGCAAGGCTAAGGATATATACACCTCTTTAGGATTATGAAAACTTCCCACCAAATTCTTCCCAAAGGGCGTATCTATGCCAGTTTTCCCGCCTATCGAAGCATCCACCATAGCCACTATGCTGCTAGGAAGAGATTGCCAAGAAATTCCGCGCATGAACGTTGCCGCAACAAAACCAACAAGATCTCCCACCACGCCGCCACCTAAGGCCACAACTGTCGATGATCGGGTAATTTTGTTTTTAAACAAAAACGTTTCTATTTTTTCTTTCGTAGCCGCGTTTTTATGACCTTCTCCTGCTGCTATAGCCAGTATCGGCCAGCCCTCATCCCGAAGTTCATCTAAGGCGGCTTTATAGCAACGTTTCATGTTGCTATCTGTGATAAGCGCTACTTGCTTTTTCTCTTTCCGGAATTTTTCATGAAGTTTCGATAGATACTCCCAGGGGTAGCTGGAGTCTTCTATCAGCACGGCATAGCCAGTGGATGAGGCTGAGGCTGTACTTACAGTGATTTTTTGACAGCTCATATACAAAAACAAATACTTTATAGCTTTGTTTCAGTTTTCCTTACATGGGTTTTTGCTCGTTTTAGCTTGCTACCCAAAAAGCTTGTTCTTCTAGATGGATTTTGAAGAAATAGCCCACCGCTTAACATCGCCTAACATCGCCTGCCAAAAGAGGCCGTTTCAATACTAAGAATACGAAAATATTTCGTCTCTTCATCAAGTTTTAATTCAACTCGCTGATCTTTTTTCTTTCCCAAAAGCGCCTTGCCTAGCCGACTAGCTAGAGAAAGAGCCTTTTCATGAAAAGCACTTTCAGCAGGCCCCACAATCACAAAGATGCTTTGCTCTTTGCTCGCCTCGTTTTCAATAGTCACTTTTTTACCAAAAGTGACTAAATCTTTGGGTAGCATGCTAGGCTCGACCACTCTAGAATTTGAAATATCGCTGTTAATTTTTGAAATATGAGCATTCAGCATCCCCTGGCGCTCCCGAGCAGCATGATACTCGGCATTTTCTTTTAAATCTCCCCGAGATCTAGCATGCGCAATAATCGCCGGTAGTTTGTTAAATTCTTTTTTAAGTTTGATAAGCTCTTCTTTGAGTTTCTCATAACCTTGTTTCGTTATAGGAACAGGTGATGTTGACACGGGCATACTTCCTTTAGGTAATGTTGACATGGGCATATTTCCTTTTTATCGCTTTGCTGATATTCTGCTTTCTGCTTTCTGCTTTCTGCTTATGCAGATTTTTTTAACATGGCATAAACCATGCCTAAAATACCCGCTAAAATAACACTTGGAGCAAAAAACCCAAGCAGGGTATTTACTTGCTCGCTGGTCTCCTGCAAAGAATCGCCAATAAATATCAATAAGATAAACCCAAAAATATATACCGCAAACCAAATAAAAAAACTTTTCTTACGGTTTTTACTTATTTCAGAAAAATATTGTTGATAGCTCATAGCAATTAATGTATGTTTTGTAAACTTTTTCTTAGAAAGATAGCATATAAAACGTTACACTTCATCATCTAAAGAACTATGAAATAGTATCATGAGAGCTTCAGCATGCGGCGTTTTTTTCGGCACTTTCTTACTGTTTTTTTAATGCAGGAAATGACGAGTGCCCGTAAAAAGCATCGTCATGCCATGTCCATTGGCGCGCGCTATTACCTCGGCATCGCGGATGCTTCCGCCCGGCTGAATAATTTTTCGTATCCCCGCCGTGTACAGGGGGTCAATACTATCTTGGAAGGGAAAAAAGGCATCGCTAGCGGCAACCGTATTCTCTGAAAACTTCTCTTCTGAATTTAAAATTCCAGCCTCCATGAAACGCTTCTTGTTTTCCAGCATTTTCGGAAGAGCCAGCTTCACCACTGCATCCAAACGATTGGGCTGGCCTGCCCCCATGCCAAGAAGCAGAAATCCCCTCCCATGCTCCTTCGTGTGAAAACGCATAGCCACAGCTATAGCATTGCTTTTCAGCTGCTTTACCGCCTTATAACTAAACAAGAAAAGCTCTTCATCTTCTGCTTTCATGCTGTTTTCGGTAACACTTTGCATTACCTTAGCTAGGCTGGAATCGGCGCTTTGCAACAACATGCCACCACGAAGAGCATGCATGCGAAATTCTGCTTGCCGGGAAAGTGTTTCCATCTTTGTGCGGCCTTGCTCTCTGCTGGCGTCTCTTACATTTTCTTCCTTTGTATTTCTTATAGCAAGTTGTAAAATTCGAAGTTTCTTCCGTTTTTGAAAGCAAGCCATAGCCTCTTTCGTAAACTTAGGTGCTATAAGAATTTCAATGAATAGGCTTTTCAAGACTAAGGCCATAGCCTCATCCACGCAGAAATTCATAGCTATTATCGAGCCATAACTTGAAACCTTATCGCCCTCTAGCGCCATGCTTAAGGCCCCAAGTGGCCTATCGCTTACAGCCAAGCCACAAGAGTTGCCATGTTTTACAACAGTAGCAGCATGGCTTGCGCTAAACTCTGCTAAGGTTTCTAGCGCACGTTCACCATCAAGATAGTTGTTATACGAAAGCGTATCGCCTTTAAGTTGCTGGGCTTTAAGCAGCGAATCTCTTATGCTCGGCTGGGCCTTCAGCTTAAGCATAGATTCCATGCCACTCACTACTTTCGTGCTGTATAAAGCTCCGTCTTGGTGCGGGTTTTCGCCATAACGCAAAGTAGCTTGTTGCAGCAAATGTAACGAAAAAGATTTTTGTCCAAGCAGCTTTTCTCTTAATGCCGATTCTATAAGCGCATCGTAAGCAGCCGTGTACTCAAAAACTTTTACGGCTAATCTTTGGCGAAGCTGAAGGCTTATCCCCCCCAATGTGCTAAGTTCTTCCAGTAAGGGCAGGTAATCGGCAGGATCAACAAGGGCTGCAGTGTAGCGGAAGTTTTTCGCCGCCGCACGCAACAAAGCAGGACCGCCTATGTCTATCATCTCTATCAGCTCATCTAGGGGCGGGTTTTTTTTTAAGGTTTCGCCAAAGGGATAGAGGTTGATAAATACAAGATCTATTCCAACTATTCCGTTTTCGGCAAGCTCACGAAGCTGCTGCTCGTCATCTCGCTTATATAAAATACCGCCGTGAATATGCGGATGCAAGGTTTTCACTCTACCCCCTAAAATCTCTTTTAAGCCATAGAATTTTGCTACTTCATGCAACCTCGATACAGGGTTCTTTTCG
>JAUXHF010000145.1 GCA_030621685.1 Spirochaetota bacterium | reverse complement strand
TTATTTATTTTACTCTGAAAACTTTTCGATTATTTTCTTAACGTAGCAAGAATATTTTGTTTTTATGACTTTTTATTCATGTATTCAAAATAATTATTGTGATATCTTAAATTTTAGCTGTTTTTTTCAATATCAAAGCTATTGAAAACTATTCGATAGAAGCCTTGAAACTCATAAAAATAGCCAAGGTTAAAAACGAGAAGGATCTTTATAGCCTCTTCGGTAAGAAAAGTAAAGGAATATTGTATAATAAGTATAGAATAAAGCAAGAGGTATTGAATAGCTATCGAATTTTTAATAGTTTTTTTTAATACTTTATAGAATAGTTGTAAGAATCTGTTATGAAGATAATCCTAGCGAATCCCCGAGGTTTTTGCGCCGGCGTTGAACGTGCTATCGATACAGTGGAGCAGCTCTTAGCTTTACATGGAGCGCCAATATATGTACGTCACGAGATAGTACATAATAAGCATGTGGTAGAGAATTTAAGCAAGAAAGGGGTTGTTTTCGTAGATGAACTGGCAGAAGTGCCAGATGATTCCTTAGTTGTTTTCTCTGCTCATGGGGTAGCCAAAAGCGTGTATGCGGAGGCGAAAGAGCGTAAACTTTCCTTTATTGATGCCACCTGTCCCCTTGTTCGTAAAGTGCATTTTTCGGTGGCTAAACATGATAGGAATTCCTATAAGGTAATTTTTATTGGCCATAAAAATCATGCTGAGGTTATTGGAACTATGGGGCAGCTAGCCCAGGGTAAGGTTACTTTGGTGGAGACTTTAGCCGATGTGGAAAATCTTGATTTTAAGGTAGATGAACAATTAGCCTATACTACGCAAACCACCCTTTCTTTTTATGAAGTAAAAGATATCATTATAGCTTTGAAAAAAAAATATCCTAGCATCAAGGGGCCTCAAAAAGGTGATTTATGTTATGCCACTACAAACAGGCAAGAAGCGGTTATGCAGGTAGCGCCGCTGGTAGATTTCATGATTATTGTAGGCTCGGCCAATAGCTCTAACTCAACAAGGCTTATGGAAACAGCTCTTTTAAAAGGAACGCCGGCTAAACTTGTGGAATCGGCAGACTACCTAGATACGGCTTGGTTTAAAGGCGTGGAGAAGCTGGGTATTTCTTCGGGGGCTTCGGCGCCGGAAATTCTAGTAGATACACTTGTTCATTTTCTTCTAGAAAAATTTCCGGGATCTTTCGTAGAATCTTTTACGGCTATTGAAGAGAAAGTACATTTCCCCTTGCCTGTAGAACTTCGCAAGTAATTTGAAAGCCTCTTTAAGTTTTATGCTGCTGTAAGCAGCCTTCAATATATAGCAAGATATTTTTAATATAGAGCTGTCCATTACCCCATTACCATGAGTATGTTTAAATATAGTTTTTTCAGTCTTGGCATCATAAGTATTTTTTTGCTTCTTAATAGCTGCTCGCTGCGTGGCTTTGTGGTGAAACAAACAGCCCCGATTATCGAGGAAACACAGAAGGCCATCTTAAGCGAAAGTGAAGAGAGTATAGCCCGGGGCGCCTTAGAATTTGCTATTAAGTTTTCTGAGGGACTCTATTTCTATTACCCCAAGTCGCCATATTTTAGCGGTAAATTAGCTTTGGTCTATGCGGCGTATGCCTTTGCCTTTGTTGATGGATCACCGTATAGTGACTTTGATGATAGGGCTGATGAGCAGCTTAGCCGAACGAAGGGCCTCTATAAAAAAGCCTTAGGCTATGGGTTTAAAAGCATGAATGCGAGGATACCAGGATTTGAGCTTGCCGTAAAAAGTAAAAACAGTTTACGATTAGCAGAAGCTCTGAAGAAAGTAAAAAAAAAAGATGCTGAGACCTTGTTTTGGCTGGACTTTGCTTGGGCTATGGGGCTTTTCTTAGATTTAAGTGATGTTCAAGAACTGGCGCATTTAGAGGCTCTCCAAAAAATAGCCTTACGAGTAGATGAAATCTCGCCAAAGTATTTAGGCGGGTCTATATTAGCCGTACTCATTGCCTATTACGGTGGCAGGAGCGATGTTATTGGCGGCTCTCGGAAAAAGTCTGATGCATTTTATAAGCAAGCGCTGGCAAGGAGCGCGGACAGCTTACTTATTGCCGATTACGTCTATTTACGTTTTGTGTTAACGCAAGAATCTAGCTCTGAAAAATTTGACAGCTTGTATAAAAAAATACAGAGTTTTAATATAGAAAAAAGCCCGTCCTTTCGTTTTATCAATGTTTTTCTTAAGCGGAAAAGCAGCGAGCTATATGCTAAAAAAGAATTTCTTTTTAATTAATTTTTTTAACTGGGTTTTGATGTTTCTGAAATACTTGCTTGGCCTTGTTTCCATTCCTCGTATTCACTGTAGTTTCCATGATAAAAAACAAGTTCCCCGTTCTCTTCGTAAGAGATAAGATGGGTAGATACTCTGTCAAGAAAATACCGATCATGAGAAATAACAAGGATACAGCCAGCAAAATTTAAGAGAGCTTCTTCAAGCGAGCGGAGGGTGCTAACATCTAAATCGTTGGTGGGTTCATCTAATAAGAGAACGTTGCCGCCACCGCGCAGAAGCCGGGCTAAATGTACGCGATTTCTCTCGCCACCAGAGAGGGTCTTTACTTTTTTCTGCTGCTCGGCATGTTTGAAATTGAAAGAGCCAACATAGGCCCTAGAGTGAATGCTCACACCGCCTAAGTTTATTTCTTCTTGTTCTTCACTGATGGCCTCCCACACTGTTTTCTCACCGTCAAGCGAATCTCTAAATTGTCCTACATGAGCTAAATTGACAGTATCGCCAAGAGAAACTTTCCCGCTATCGGGTGCTTCTTCGCCGGTAATGAGTTTAAACAGCGTTGTTTTGCCCTTGCCATTGGCGCCGATAATCCCGATAATGGCGCCTCGGGGAATGATGATACTGAAGTCTTCAATAAGCTTTAAATTGGTATAGCCTTTGAATATATTCTGTAATTCAATAACTTTCTCGCCTAATCTTGGAGCTTGGGGTATGCATATTTCGGTTTCTTGTACTTGTTTTCTGGTAACAGCGCCGAGCAGATTTTCATAGGCAGCAATTCTGGCTTTATTTTTCTTTTGGCGACCGCGGGTACTAGAGCGTATCCATTCAAGCTCTTGTTTTAAGGCACGCTGTTGTTTTGAGTGGCCTTTTTCTTCTTTATCTAGGCGTTGTTCTTTTTGTTGTAGAAAAGTACGGTAGTTGCCTTTATAAGGAAAGCCTTTGCCTTGGAAGAGTTCTAATATCCATTCGGCGACGTTATCAAGAAAGTAGCGATCATGGGTTATGGCTAATACCGTGCCGGGAAAGTTTTTGAGAAAGCCTTCTAGCCATTCCACGCTTTCGGCATCTAAATGGTTAGTGGGTTCATCCAGAAGCAGCACATCAGGGGTTTCTATTAAAAGTCGGCAAAGCGAGACACGCCGCCGCTCGCCCCCAGAAAGATGTTTTACGGCTATGGAATTATCTGGCACATGCAAGCCATTCATCATAACTTCTATTTGCCTATCGATATCCCAAGCTTTTTTCTTATCTAAATATTCTTGAATTTCGCCTAGCTGATGTAAGCTACGTTCCATTTCTTTTTCGCTAAGGTCCTCGCCTAGTTTGTCTGAAAGTTTGTTAAAGGTATCCAGTTTATCGGTTACTTCTTTTAAGCCGACTTTAATGTTCTCCACAATGCTGATGGAGGCATCAAGCTCTGGCTCTTGGGGCAAATAGCCAAAGCGTAGATTTTTATCACGCATCAGCTCGCCGTCAAAGTTTTCTTCTAAGCCAGCGATAATTTTCAGGAGGGTTGATTTGCCAGAGCCGTTCATGCCAATAATACCTATTTTGGCACCATAGTAAAATGATAGCGAAACGGCATCAAGAATTTTCTTGCTTGGGGGAACAATCTTGCTGAGGTTTTGAATGGAAAAAATTACTTTTTCGTTCATAGGGGAAGTGTCTTTAATGTTTTAGATTTATATGGGTTACTTGGAGGTTGCCAGCGCTGGTACAGCCATTGCTTTAAGCAGGTAAAATGTTAAGCTCTGCAAAATGCAGAGCAGCTTCTAAAAAATAGAGCTTAAGAGAGCCTTATAGGTATATACGCGAGATTCGCAAATCTCGAAGACGGCGCTGCGGGGGCCATCAATGATATCGGCGCTTACTTCCTCGCCGCGATACGCTGGCAGGCAGTGAAAGAAGAGGTAGTCTTTTTTTGCGAGGCTGGCTAGCTCGGCGCTGACTTGATAGGGTTTAAATTCTTGTTTAAGTTTTTCACGTTGAGCGGCATCAACGTTCTTGCCAATGGAGACAAAGGTATCGGTATAAAGAACATCGGCTTGATGGCTTGCTTCTTTGGGGTCTTGGGTGAAGCGAATGCAGCGAGAGCCAGCTAGTTCTTTTTGGATTTCATCGCAGAGGCCATGTTTGGGCGGGGAAGCGAGGGTGAGGTTTATGCCAAGTTTTTCGCAACCAAGGGCTAAGGAGGCTGCCACGTTAGAGCCATCGCCAAGGTAGCCTATTTTTAGGTTTTTAAAGTTTTCTACGCCGCCACGAAGAGCCGCTAGCGTAACAAAGGCTGCTAGGGCCTCACAAGGATGGTAGGCATCGCTAAGGGCGTTGATAATGGGAACGCAGTGGCTGCTGTTGTTACTCTGATTAGCCAGAGCAAGATCGGTTAGCTTACTGTGATGGGTGCTGCGAATGAAGAAACTGCTACAGTAACGTTCTAGGGTTCGTATGGTATCTAACAAGCTTTCATTTCGTGAAAGCTGCGATTGGTGGGCATCAAGATAAAGGGCATGTCCGCCTAATTCGTGAATGGCTAGCTGCAAGGAGCTACGGGTGCGGGTTGATGGCGATTCAAAAAGAAGGGCTATGCTTCTTCCCGCTAATAAATTTGTTAGATGTCGCTTAGGAGGAATAAGGGTAGTGCTGTGATGCTCACTAAAGGGTGATGAGATGAGTTTCTGTTTTTGTGAATTCAGTTTTAGCTGAACATGGCGATAGCGTAACGCCGTATTAATTAAAGAAATGATATTGTCACGACTAAGATCGCGCAGGCTCAGAAAATTGTTAAATTGAAAATCTGTTCTAAATATTTCGTCCATGGTGTTTTTTCCTGAAAATTAATTTTTTTGAGAAATAATGGTTCCGCAGCCATTTTCTGTGAAGAGTTCTAACAAAAGACTATGTGATATTTTTCCAGAGATGAAATGCACTGCTTTTAGTTGATTGGAAAGAGCGGCGCAAGCTGCTTGAATTTTGGGAAGCATGCCACCAAAAATATTTCCTTGCCGAATAAGCTGCGTTGCATCTTGGGGGGAGAGTTTAGAGATAAAGCCTTGTTTGGTTGTAAAGTGTTTATAAATACCTTGGACATCGGTGATGAAAATGAGTTTTTCTGCCTGTATGGCGGTGGCAATTTTTAGGGC
>JAUXHF010000315.1 GCA_030621685.1 Spirochaetota bacterium | reverse complement strand
CTATTTCAGTAACGAGTTTAAAGAGGAGTTGAAACAGCTTCCAAAATCGATAGATAGGCAGTAGCTGTTTTCTAAATACTTTGGGTGTGTACTTTGAAGACAGTTCTCTCTCAAACATAGAGGAGATAGCCCTTACGAGTGCCTGCCAGGACCTTGAAGCGCCAACAGACAAAAACGCTATTTCAGTAACGAGTTTAGAGAGGAATTGAAACAGCTTCCAAAATCGATAGATAGGCAGTAGCTGTTTTTTTTAGATACGAAGTATTCAAGAAATACGAAGTATTCAAGAAATACGAATATTTAGGCGAAGGTAAGGTTAAGCTGAGGCTTTTGTTTTTTTCCCAACATTGAAGTTTTCTAAATACTGTTTAAGCTCGGTATCGCTAAGCGTCTCTCGTTCAATTTTCTTTAAGCCATGATGCACGGTAGAAGTTGTTCTGCCACCAAGAAACTCTGCAATTTCAGCGATGGAAAGTTTGGCAACATGGCGTAACAAATAAATAAGCATATGCCGAGTGCGGGCCATCTTCTGGCTTCGTTTGCTTGAAAGTAGGCTGGCTTTGCTCACAACAAAATCCTGGCATACTTGCTGAAGAATTTTCTCTGGGTCTATAAATAAAGGCTTCGAGGCAACACTCTCGCTAGGCTTAAACCAATGGTATAAATAATTCTTAAGATAGCTTTCATCCAAAGTTGCTTCGGCATCAATCTCCAAAAGCATGGCTAAGGTTCGTAAGGCCCCACGAATTTTTCTAATATCATAGGGCAAGTTACACAGAAGGTAATCTAAAATATCGGCGTTCAGCGATAATTTCAAACTAGTCGCATAAAACATAATCAGCCGTTTTCGGCTAAGCAGTTCTTTAGGCGCCTGCATTTCTACAATAACGCTAGAAGAAAGCCTGCTCTTTAGTCGTTCATCAAAAAAAGAAAGCTCTTGCGGCTCGCAGTCACTAGCAATAATCATTTGCTTATTCGGCGAATAGACAGCGTTAAAAATATGAAAAAACTCGATGGAAGATTTTTCTTTGCCATTAAAAAACTGAACATCATCGACAACAAGTAAATCTAAACTATGATAGCGGATGCGGAATTCCCGATCCTTCTTATGCCGCAAGGCCATAGCAAATTCGCCAACAAAGTAATCTGGCGTAATATAGCGAATCTTATAAAAAGGATATCGCTGCTTCACTTCTTGTATCGTAGCCTGCAAAAGATGCGTCTTTCCCACTCCCACCTGGCCATAGATGTAAAGCGGTGATATTCTGCCGAAATTATCCATTACTTTTTGGGTAAAATCGTAAGCAAGTTTATTTTCTTTAAATACCAAAAACCTGTCAAAGCTATACTCTTTGTTCTGCTTGCCAGTAGAGGCCGCCGAAGGATCTAATGAATCTACGGGTTTTTTAGATCTGAAGCCATCCTTTGCATTAAAAACTGAAGCTCCTTGAGCCTGGTTGCCGAAAGTAGCCCCCGGCTGCATACTCTTAGAATTCCCTGCCTGCTTCGGCCCGGTATTTGCAGCAAAAACGTCACTTTTATCAGAAAAGTGCATGCTTGTTTTCTTATTGCTTTTCTGATACAGCACTTCAAGCTCTTCTAAGCCATGAAAGTATCTTAGAAAAATAGTCTTTAAACGAGGAATATAGGAAGCTTCTATTTTATCTTTCTTGATGAGATTGGCTGTACTCACAACAAGTTTCTTTTCTTTATATTCTATGAAATTAAGGTCGTAAAACCACATAGTGAACTTTGTTTGTGAAAGCGCTTGGCG
>JAUXHF010000049.1 GCA_030621685.1 Spirochaetota bacterium | reverse complement strand
GCCTTTGTATCTCTATAAGCGCTATTTTCTCTGGATGAAGAGGATAGCTTAGGGCTATCTGTTTAAATGCTGTTTCTTCTGTTTTGTTCATCATTCACTTCTATAGCCCTATGCCGATCTCAAAAGCTCAATTACCATATCTCTCATAATTCTTGTATCCTTTATTCTAGCAAACATCAAAGGTTTATGCCTAGCAAGCTGGCATATTTTAGGCTTGCTCCTTTACTGTTAGCACTGAGAAACGCTGATGCACAAAGGCTGGCGTAGTAAGAGCACAGTTGCCTGCCGCATTACCTCCTGTGCCATGAAAATCGCTGAACGATGCAGAATGATTAACCAAGGCTTCCTCGCTCAAGTTAAGCGAGAGATTAACATGCTGCCTGCGGGCTAAGGCTATGCCTTGTTCCTTCACTTCTTTATTTTCAGTATAAAGAGCTAGCGTTAAGGCTCCTGCTGCTTTCAGGCTTGCTTCGGCTAACGAGAAACTATGCTCTGAATTTTTTGTTTTTATGAGAAACACTGCAGGGCCAAAAAATTCTTTTTCTAAAACAGTACGCAAATTTTCTGTTAAATTTTCTTCGGCATCAGCTATCGCCGTTATTTCAATCAACAAAGGCGTATGCAAACTTGCATCTGGAAAGACAGGATGCTTAATTTTTTTGGATGGAAGTCTTAGCTTACCTAACTTAAGAGCTTCTTCTAATGCCCGCTGGCTAGCAGGCGAACGCAGACGTCCTAATAAAGCTACAGCCCGTTTATCATCAGCCAAAAGTTTCTGCAAAGCCTCTTTTAGAGCTTCTAGCATTTCCTCGAAAACAGATTGCTGGATAAAAATGTTCTGCGGAGCCGTACACATCTGCCCAGAATATAAACTCAAGCTAAGGGCAAGATTGGCAGCCACAGCTTTCAAGTCTTTATACGAATCGATGATAGCCGCATTGACTCCCGACTTCTCTGTAAATACCCTAGCATGCACAAGTTCCTTTTCAAGCCAAGATCCAAAAGTCTTTGAGCCAGTAAAGTCTACTAAGCTTATTTTTTCTTGCTTCAAAAAACCTTGAAGCTCTTCTTGTTCTTTGAAGAGTAAGAGATTCAGCAGCTTAGGGTCCTGGCCATATTCAACTAACACCTGCTGGGCAATTTGAACCGTAAGCGCCAAAGGCAAGATAACCTCTGGATGCGGCTTAATCAGGCTGGCAGCACCAAGCACTAAATTAGCAAAAATAGCCGGATAGGAATTCCATGTGGGGAAGGTGGCACAGCCAATAATAACTCCCACGCCAAGCGGGCAAGCGATAAATCTTTTTTTTAGCCGAAGCGCCGGCTTATCACGGCCTCTTGGTTTTCCCCAAAGTATCTCGCCCTTGGGCAGTTCCATAAGCGCAGCATAGGCATAGGCCAATGCCTCAGCTCCTCGCTCTGTGGCATGGGCGCCTCCTGCTTGAAAGGCCATGATATAGGGCTGCCCTGTAGTATATTCTACCGACAAAGCCATCAAGAAACTTTTTTTGTTTAGCCGCGTTAATATCTCTAAGGCTATGCAGGCACGTTGTTTCACAGCCAGCTTAAGCCATGATTCCATAGCTCTCTTCGCTTGCTCCACAAGCCCTTTAGGATCTTGATAAGGATACAGAATTCCTAGTTTTGGCAAGCCTGCTGGCTCTGCTGAATTTTTCAAAAACTCGAATTTCAGCCCATCCCCCAAAGCTTCTTCTAAGGAAGGAAGCATGAATTCTGTATTTTGCAAAGCTCGAAATTCCTCTAACGCAGCTTTTTTCATGCCCTCCCCGTAGAACCTCTCGCTGGGGATTTCATGATGCAAGGAGAAGTATTCTCGTTTTTGAACAGCCGTTAACAGAAGCGCTAGAGTAGTCTCATGTTTTTGAAGGCTTTCAAGTTTCTCGGCAGGTATCGTTTTTTGCATGTTGTTTCCTTTTTTTTTAGCTATGGAGCTGAGCTTTTACACAATATCATAATCAAGCTCTACCAAAGAGCTAAGCGGATGGCTTTGGCAGCTTAAAATTTGTCCAGCGCCTAGCTCTTCATCGCTAAGCGCGTAATTCAATTTTTGATGTACTTTACCACGAACGAGCTTAGCACGACAGGTGCCACAAATCCCGCCCTTGCAGGCATGTGGCAAATCAATTTTCGTCAAGGCCAGCTCTAAAAGCGATCCTTTCAAGAGGCTCGTTTTCCGAAGACCCGATGCTTTTTTTGGCTCTAGCTTAAAAATATGTTCTTTAGAAAACTCAAAAGGAAGCGTTACTATCCTTCCTTCATAGCTAACCACCAGCTGACCCTCACGAAAAACTTCAGTTTCTTTTAGCCTCTTTTCATGCTCACCTTTCTTTAGCGTCAAAGGCAAAGCCAAGCTCTTTACTAAACTCTTCGTGGCTAAGCCCTCAGTGTTTTTTGCAGGATTATATCTTGTTTTTTCATTTCCTAGCTTCTTTGAAAACTCTCGTTTCCTCGCAGAGCTACTTGGCAGCTTAAAATGTTCTGTCTTAATTTGCTTTGCCGTTGCGCCCATCTTAGTAAGAGCCGAAGCTAGGCTCATAGCCATATCACCGGGGCCACAAAGAAAGAATTCATCAATAGTATGGATGCTTAGCAGCCCTGCTTGCTTAAGTTCTTTAAGTTTGGCAGCCTCTATTCTACCCGAAGAAATTCCTTCTTTACTTTGCCCCGAAGAAAAAAATAACAGGAAGCGAAACGTGGATACATACTTGTTTTTTAAATCGTAGAGCTGCTCTTTAAACATGCATTCATCAAGGCTGCGATTTCCATAGAAAAGCGAAAAACGCCAAGCTCTTGCGGCCTGCTCTGCCAGCTGCAAAAAAGTTTTAAGAATGGATAAAACTGGAGTAATACCAGAACCCGCACAGAAAGCTGCAAGATGTAAAGGCTGCCTCAAAAGCTGATTGTTTATCCCTTCACTATTTATCCTTTCACTATTTATCCTTTCATTATTTACCCCTGAATTCAGAGGCATTTTCTTTGAAAAAAGCGATGAGACAAATAGCCCACCGGGCGGCATAACTTCTAGATAATCTCCGCCCTGTAAGCTGGCATGAATGAAAGCAGAGACAAGCCCCCCCTCAACTTTTTTAACGGCTATCTGAATTCCCTCATCAAAAACCGAGCTACATATTGAATAATTTCTTACAACAGATTTTCTTGTAGGCTCTGCTTGTTCATGCTGCTTAGCCTCGCTAAGATTTTCTCTTTCATTTACTGGGGCAGCGCGAACAAGGCAGATGCTGCTAGCTGCATCTAATTTGAAACGTATAGCAACATGCTGGCCGGGGATGAACGCAAAAGCCATACGCAGAGCATGCGGAATTTCTAACGTTACAAGGCTTGAATTGGCGGTCATTCTCAAAACATGCTGAACTCTTAGTAGATAAAACTTTCTCATTGCTTTTTTCTATACAGGTCTCTTGTTTTCTCTTATATTTTCAGCTCTTTATGCTTGAGCTGTTTTCACAAAAAACTTTCTTGGGAAACACTTAAAATGATCGAAGGCCATGCCACAAGCCTGACAAAGATAAAGGGACTTACAAAGAGTAGATCCGAATTCGCTGAGAACCTTGATTTTTGTAGCTTCACAATAAGGACAAGCCCTCGCCCCTGTAGCGCCTTGCTGGGGAGCAGCGATGCCATGGGCTTTCATCTTTTGTCTTCCTGTTTCGGTTATATCATCGCTGCTCCAAACAGGGCTTAACACTTGCTTAATGTCCAGCTTAAAGTAGCCCTCACAATAAAATGTTTTTTTCAAAGACTCTTGGATGCTCACGAAGGCCGGGCATCCGCTATAGGTGGGCGTTATTTTTATTTGGACGAGCTTTTGTCCATCGGCAGCCATGCTGCATTCACGAATCATGCCTAAATCTAAAACACTTAGAAACGGAAGCTCTGGGTCTTTTACTTTCGATAAAATAGTAAGAAACTTTTCTTCAATAGTAAGCTGGGCATCAGGGCTAGTAGCCATGTTCTTGTTTTTCTCCATAAAAAATTATAGTGGAGCTTACCAAGAAAGTCCAGGATAGCTTTTTTGCATGTACTGTAGCTCAGCTAAAATATGCCCTAAATACTCCTGATGCTTTCCTTGTTTGCCACCAATAATGGTATGCTTATACTGCTTCAGGTCTATACCAACACTCATACATAAGGGCAAAGCTATTTGTTCCCATTTTTTTTGAATCTCTACAAGTGGGGGGGCTATTTTCTCCTCGGCCAAAGCCAAATCAATTTCATCGCTTAAAAAAAACTCTGCCGTATAGGGAACAAGCACTTGTATCGCTTTTTTCGTTCGTGCAAGACTTTCTTTACTGCCATGTAACAGCACGTTCATCCAATGCTGGCTATGCTGAAGGTGATAGCTAGCCTCAGGAAAAATTTTCTGGGCAATATTTTGCATGGGCAGATGTTTAGAAGTACATAGCCCTTTCATGAGTTCCAAGTAAAACAAGTCGTAGAAAAACTGACGAACCATGGTATATGCAAAGTCAACATTTGGCTGCTCACAAAGAAGCAAGCTGAGAAAAAAACGTTCGCTGCGCTTCATAACAATATCATCTTCGCTCTTCCACTGCTCTATACTCTCGCTAAGATGTTGATAGAAGAGCCTGGCATGACCTAGGAAATTTATGGCCAGATTAGAAAGTGCCAAATCTTCTTCTAAGGGAGCTGTTTTGCCACAAAGCTCTTGCAGGCGATGCGAAAGAATAAGGTTGCTATCAGCAAGCCGAAGCATGTATAAGGCTTCTATGGGCAGCGCCAAGCCTAGCCTGTGCTGAAAACTTTTAGCCAGCTGGGTATCTTGCGGCTTAGGCCTTACATTCATTTTTCTTTTATCCAGTACCATAAAGCATAAAAAAATTTTAGTAAAGCCTTGTGAATAACAAAACAAAAACAAGATACTTTGGCTAGATAGCTATTTAGAATACAAATAGTTACATATTTTTCACAGCACTTGGCAAGACATAATGCGAGGGAAATCTATATTTTTTTTGTTCTTTAGAACTTTGGAAAAGTGCTTTGTTTTCTGGCAGAGAGGCTGTAACCTGGGCAGAAGGTGTAACCCAAACACTGACGCCTTCAGCGCGCCTTACGTAAAGATGTTCGGCGAATTGCAAGGCCAAAGCCGCTTCTGCGGCTTCAACACTCCCTACATGCACATGCGATAGCCCATTTTTACTTCGTACAAAAACCTCGTACATCGTAGGTAAAGCCTCTTGTTTCTGCCCTTTCTCTTTCTTTGTGACAAGCTTAGCCCCTTCTACTTTCTCTTTTTCCATATTAAATATATATACTTTTGATTTTTTTGTGTTACGCACAGAGTAACTGTTTTAGTAGCTGTTTAAGAGTAGTGGCCTTGCTAGGCCGGATGTTTTGGCATGGTTTCCGATTTTTTTTCACGGTTTTTCAGAGTTTTCAGAGTATAGGCCCTAACCGCTTCATCCAGCCATGCAGCCTTAGCATGCGCCTTCTGGCGGACCTCTAAACGTTCTCTAGATTGAATACCATAGCCCGTGATAACTTTATAAAATTCATCCCAATCAATTTCTCCTGTTTCGTATTCACCTTTAGCCTCGTTAAAACGAAGTTTTTCATCGGGAATACGTAGACCTAAAAATTCTGCTTGTGGAACCACTTGGTTGATGAATTTCTTGCGCAGTTCATCATTGCTTTCCACCTTTATCCGCCATTTCATCGATTGCTCTGAATGAGGAGATTCTTTATCGTGGGGGCCAAACATCATAAGCGTAGCCCACCACCAACGGTCTAAAGAGTCTTGGGCCATTTGCTTTTGGTCTTCGCTGCCACGACATAAACTGTACATAATTTGAAAGCCCTGACGTTGATGAAAACTCTCTTCTTTACAAATACGGTACATGGCTTTTGCGTACGGCGCATAAGAGGTTTTACACAAGGAAACTTGATTGATAATCGCCGCTCCATCTACAAGCCAACCTATCACTCCAATGTCAGCCCAGCTTAACGTGGGGTAACTAAAAATACTCGAGAATTTCGCCTTTCCAGCTAACAGATCTTCTGTTAGCTCCTCTCGGTTTCCCCCTAACGTTTCCGCGCTACTATACAAATATAAACCATGACCACATTCATCTTGTACTTTTGCCAAAAGAATTGTTTTCCTGTATAGGCTTGGCGCACGGGTTATCCAGTTAGCCTCTGGCTGCATGCCTATTATTTCCGAATGGGCATGTTGCGATATTTGACGAATCAGGGTTTTCCGATAGCCCTCTGGCATAGAGTCTGTATTTTCTATGCTCTCCCCCTTATCTATTCTTTTTTGGAACTGCAGGTCTGCTTCATTTAGCTTTTCTAGCTTTTCTAGATTTTCGCTGCTTACAAGTTGGCTATACATTCAAACAAAAACAAAATAGTATCAATAGCTATATAATTACAAATAATGGCTACTTCGGAATAATGCCCACTTCGTAATAATATCCACCTCGTATTACAATGCCCCCTCGTATTACAAAAATAGAAAATTTATAATTATTTTAGTAGTATAGCATACTTTTAATTAAATAAACAAAAATCAATAACAATGTAATTAGTAAGCATAAACATAGGGGGAATGTAGTAAAAATTTATTAAAAAAAATAGAAAATTTGTATTTTTTTACTAAAAGATAGCTTACTCGTTGGGAGCGTTCAATGGGACATGAAAATAAGGCTACAACAAAAAATTTTTTTCTTGGATAACGCCTAGTTTTTGCTCATACTTTTCAATGTTTTCTTTTAAGGCTAAATAAAAACTTTTTGCCTCACTAGAAGACATTATAATCCTTGAGCCAACATTTGCTTTATTCATTCCCGGTGGGAGATAGGCGAAATCGAAGACAAAGGTGCTGGCATCGTGGTTAATAATACTAATGTTTGAAAACTGGCCATTCATCACTCGGTCATTTAGGTTAATTTGAATTTGTTTTTTTTTCTGATTACTTTGTTGTTCCATTCATTTTCCCTTCTATTTTTCTACTATTTTTCTACTTCATAGTAAGTATAATCCCTGTAAGAACCTTGTACTGAATACATATAAGGTTAAATTCAAGGTATTTCGTAAAGTTTAGACTTTAAGCTAGATAGCTGTTTTATAATTATAAAAGCTAGTTTGGCTAAACACCTCAATAATTGTAATAAATTGTAAAAATTGCAATTATTATAAGATGCCATAATCCTAAGGAATTTTTAATAATCTTTCTCATGAAAAAAATAGTAAGCTTTCAAGAAATGGAGGCCATCGACCGCTTTGCCCAGCAAAGCTATGCCATGCCGCAACTCATGCTTATGGAAAATGCTGGACGATCTGCATGGCATAGCTTTCTTGAAAAAACAGCTGCTAGGCAGTATCAGAACATTGTTTTCCTCTGTGGTAAAGCTCATAACGGCGGCGATGCTCTTGTTATGGCTAGGCATGCCCATTACGCAGGCTTTACTAAGCTCCATATTATCCATACGGAAAAAGATGAAAGCAAACTAAGTCTTAGCAATAAAATAAATCTGAATATCTTACAAGCCTTAGGAATTTCTTGCCGCTATTCTCAGAATATACTGGCCGAGCAAGCAAATATAAGCTGTATTGAACATGCCAATTTTATAGTAGATGGCCTGCTTGGCACTGGCACCAAGGGCATGCTTTATGGCAACATGGCGGCCATAACAGATCTCGTTAACCGCTGCAGAAAATCTGTTCTTGAGAATTCTACTTCTGCTTCATCTAAAAAAATCCACCTCACTTCTTTGGATATTCCCAGTGGTCTCTACGAATCAATTTGCTTAGCAGACCTTGCAGATGCCTCCTTTATGAAGTCCGACCTAACGCTTTGTTTCGGGTTTTTCAAAGAAATACTTTTCCGTCCCCTGCTCTTTGAATTTGCTGGTGAATGCATTCTTCTGTCTTCGGTATTTCCTCCTATCCAACTTCAAACAAGCGCTGATTGGCAAAGCAGCGCTGAGGGCAAGAAAAACCTAAACCCTAAGCCGGCCCCTTTGCGGCTGATTGAGATTCAAGACCTAGAAGAAAATCTTCCTAAACTCTCAAAAACAGATTATAAAAAAACACGAGGCCATGCCGCCATTGCTGGCGGCTCAAAGCAATTTTTAGGCGCGCCTATACTAGCAACGCTTGCTGCCTCTCGCAGCTTCTCTGGGCTCTGCACACGTTACGCTGCAGATGATGTTTTTGCTACGCAAAGCACTGCGCTGGCTAGCGAAATGCTAGCCAGCGTTGAAGCGGCCCAGCCGCATCATTTTAAAAAACATCAAGCCTTGCTTATTGGCCCCGGTGTTGGCCCCAATGATAACAACATGCGCTTGTTTCTTTCCTTTACGAAAAAAGCCTTAGCCGCTTGCCTTAGCAGGCAGCTTTCTTTAGCTGCCCCCCCTATTCTTGTTTTCGATGCGGAAGGTATTGACATCTACAAAACTATTTTCATGCAAGCCCAAGCATCAAAAAAGAAAACTACGCTAAGCTGCGGGCAGGCCATCATCTTAACGCCACATATCGGAGAGTTTTCTCGGCTTATACAAAAACCGAAAGAGGAAATTCTGCTTAACCCTTTAGTTCATGTCCGCAAGGCAGCACAGAAATTCCATTGCTGCCTTTGCTTAAAAGGGCATGTCAATTATATTGTAGCCGCTAACGGAACGGCCTTTCTTGTAGAAGGCGCTAACCCTCTCCTTGGCATAGCTGGCAGTGGCGATGTTCTCGCCGGTCTTACATGCTCTTTGGCAGCTTATCTTCTAGCAAAGAAAAGTGGCGGCCTAGATAGCCAAGATGATTTTATACACAGCCAAGGCCATCATAATAGCCTTTCTACAAAAATGACGCAAGCCGATATCGACACTATCGCATGTAACGCCATGTGGATGTCTTGCCTGCTTCATCAGCAAGCGGGCAAGCAAGCTCTAGCGAACAAAAGCATGTTGGATAGCCACATGCTTATCGATATTCTCTCTGGGCTAGTAGCCAGCTTCCTTCTCACAAAGTAGCAGGCGTAAAACGAAGCTCCTTCTTGTAAAAGTTTTTCTAAAAAAATCCTCTTCAGTTTTGCTCAGGCCGCCAGCTTACAGTAGCGCCTCAAAATTGATCCAGCCTACAACAGCGCCTCAAAGTTGAGTAGCTCTTGCTTAAGAGTACTACCGCCGCCAAACTTCCCCACCTCGGCGAGTTCGAAAGTTTTTATGCTCTTAGCTTTTTTTTGCCGTTGTTTCACTGAGTCGTTGGGCAACACACGATGGCAGGGTACAATCACGCAAAGTGGGTTTTTCCCAACAGCCCCTCCTATCGCCCTGTAAAATTTTGCATTCTCATCAATTTTACCGGCGAGGTCTTTGTAGCTTATCGTCTTCCCTAGTGGTATCGTCAAAAGTTTTTCCCATACTTTTTTTTGAAAGGCTGTCCCGTATAATTTCATCGGCATACTAAATTCTTTTCGCTCTCCTAAGAAGTAGGCATCTAACTCCACTTTTATTTTAGGAAGTTCTTTCTCTTCCACTTTTGCAGCTAGCAGATGTTTTTTCGTTTCATTCGAAAGGGGGTAGTCTTTTATAGCTTCTTTGCTAGGCAAGGTTTTCATATCAGCTGTTCTAAAGCCAGCTTCTTTACAAAACATCACAGCCACCAGCCCTCCGCTCTCATCAGCATAAACATGTAGTTTTTGTATGTTTTCACGCAAAGCAAGCCCAGCTTGCTTTGGCAGTGTGTAGCTTGTGTAATGCAAGGTATCCATAAAAGCCTCTTCATTAAAGTTTTAATTTATGCAGTTTTCTTAGGTATTTATTATAAGTATACGGTGTGCTTAGCTATATCTCTGGAAATATCAAGCTTTAGTTTCTGTAGAAATTTTTAATGGTACTAAAAATATCAATGGAGGCTATATTGGATGGACTTAATTCATCACATTTCCATTAAATTTACTAAACACCGCGCTTAAAAGCATTTAAATCCAGCTAAAAAGCTTGTTGATTTTAGCATTTTATACTATCATGATGCTACCCCAACATAGGGTTCAAGCGTGACAGCTTTACTTCAAATTCTGGAGAGATGGCAGAGTGGTCGATCGCGGCGGTCTTGAAAACCGTTGTACCGAGAGGTACCCTGGGTTCGAATCCCAGTCTCTCCGCCAAAACGCTTCAAAAGCTAGCGTTTTCCAAGGTCGCTCCCTAAAGTATTTTCGCTTTCTTTTTC
>JAUXHF010000277.1 GCA_030621685.1 Spirochaetota bacterium | reverse complement strand
TAAGCCAGAGCCAGCAAGAGCAGGCGTATCAGCGGAAACAAGCAAGCGATTTTTATAAGAAAAAACGTGCCTTGACGTTCTTAAAACGTTTTTCGCTTGTTGCCAGCCTCTTTTTGCTTGTCGGTTTTCTTTCCACCTACGGGCTTCGATACGGGAGATCTTTTCTGCTGTATGAACGTTCGCTGGCGGCTCTTGAGGAAAAGAATTTCCCCAAGAGCGAAAACCTTTTTGGCAGAGCCTACAGTATTCTTCCTTTTGCCGAAAGAGCTAGAGAACAAGGACATCTGTATTACATGCAGCGTAACCTTGCGCTGGCGGAGCAAAAATATCAGCTAGCCTTAAGCCAAAATAGTGGCCATGAAAAAACCATCATACAGTACAGCAGGCTTCTTGCTATAAGCTCTGGCACTGGTTCTGCCTCTCGTTTTGAAGAGGCAGAAATGATGCTACAAGAAAAACTTGCCACGCAGCCAAACAACAGAAATCTCCTAGCAGCCTTAGCAGAAGTAGATATCTCTTGGGGCTTTGTGAAAGCCGAAAAATGGGAAGAGGCCGAACGCATTTTTCTTGGGCTTATCGAAAAACGGAAGAATCAAGACGTCTATAAAGCAAGGCTTTTAGAGATTGCCGCCTTGCAAGAAAATTATGATAAGGCAGCCTACATGTATGCCAGCATCAATCCAGAGGATAATGACGGGAGTAAGTTAGTTCAGCGCCGTTCGTTTTTGCGTTATTTAAACTTCCTTGTAAACACCTTCAAAAAAGATGACCTTGCCTTTCAAAGCGATACCGAAAATTCTAGAGCGCTTCGGCTACGGAAAAGTAACAGCCTTGTGAAAATTGAAGATATCGCTGCCGAGCTTATTGATAATCAGGCCGACTACCTGCCGCTTTACGAAAGCATTGCCTTATGGAACGCTGCCTTAGGAAGCAATAGAGAGGCCATTAGATGGACGGAATTGGGCATCTTAGGATATGAGAAAAACACAAGCCCCACGCCACACTCCCTGCCTTTTTTTTTCAGCCCCGGGCGTCTTTATGGCTTACACGGACAGCTGCTGTATAAACTAGATGACAGAAACGATGCCGAAGCTGCCTTGCGTAAGGCCTTCTCTTTTCTGCCGCAACAAGAGGCGATTAATTATTACTTAGGCAAAATTCTCTTTCTCCATAAAAATAAGCTGGAGGAAGCCCTCGAGTTTTTTGAGCGGGCAGAAGTTAGCTGGAAAAGCGGCGATACTGCAGAGTTCAGCGATCTGCTTTACTCTACGGGCTATCTTCATTATGCTATGGGGAAAAAACTTCTAAGGAGCAGCCCTAGCTCCATCAGCAGCGCCAGCAGGCCTCGTTTATTTATAGGAAATACAGGCTTGTTAAATGAAACTCCTGAAACTCCTGAATATGCTGGCAGCTTGGGTGAAGATGCTGGCAGCTTGATATTAGAGCGTGAAGCCTTAAAGATTCGCCAAGAGCAGGCTAGCCTATCTTTGCAGAAGGCTATTTTGTACTGGAATAGAACGGCGGAGCTAGCCGATTTGCGCCAGCGTTATTATGTGGACTATGCTTTGGCGAATGCCTATCTTACTTTGGGGCGCGGCTCTTTGGCAGAGGCTCTGCTGGCTAGCGGCATTGCAGAGGTTCAGCCCGCCTACGATGAGTATAAGCGTATTAGCCAGAGCCAAGGCGCGCAGGCTAGCGAGCATCTTAGGCAAAGCGTGCTGGCCCTTTCAGATATGTATAATAACTTTGGCGTAAGTCTCTTGCTTTCCAGGCAGCCTTTTAACGCCGCTGGTGGGGGGTCAAGAAGTTTTCTTTCGGCGAAACAAGAGGCCATTCGTTACTTCATCAATGCGATAACCTTGAAAGAAGAGCTTGGCTTATTCCGTGGCATTCCCTATGCTAATTTCAACTCTATTAGCAACACAAGAAACGGATATGGGCTAAGCCGAGAGCTGCTTATTGCCGAAAACTTTTTCCAGAAATCTTTGCTTGAATAAAATTAACGCCTGCTGTTTTTGGAACACTGGGAAGTAAATTTGAATGAAAACAAATGACGGTTTTGACTTCCCTATAATTCAAAACATGTTATAATTTAAGGCCTAAATCAAAGCCAGCTTCTTTTGTTTTGACTTCCCTATAATTCAAAACATGTTATAATCAAAGCATCTATAGATGAGTAGTCTAGTCTGTTTTGACTTCCCTATAATTCAAAACATGTTATAATCCTCTGAATTATTGGATAATAATCTATCTGTTTTGACTTCCCTATAATTCAAAACATGTTATAATAAGTTTTTACAGATGAGGACTGGGTAGCTGTTTTGAC
>JAUXHF010000037.1 GCA_030621685.1 Spirochaetota bacterium | reverse complement strand
ATTTGTATCCAAAAACAAATTGGCAAAGCTAAAAAAGTTCTGCAGCCAGGCTTGCAACTAGGTTTCTCCATCAATAAATATTTTGCTACCAGTTTTTCTTCGATTTTCTTAGTGGCCGCGGATACTGAAAAGGTTGTAGCTGGCGTAAGTCAATATTTTTTTGTTCTAGGCTCTTAAGAATTTGGTCGGCGCGCTCCCTAGAAAGAGGGCTTTCATTGTAGTTATTTGTAGCGCTATTATTTGCTGTTTTAGGCAAATCACTGGCCCTAGCATCTTCTGAAGGCTTCTCATTGTTGTTGTTTTGATTGTTATTTTCCTGATTGTTGTTTTTTTTCTGGTTTTCTGTAGAAGATTCTTCCTTCTTTTCGCCGGGCAAAGATTCTGGTATTCTCTTAGGTTTTTCTTTACTGGCTCCGCCACTTCCAGTCTCATCATTTATCTGATCTTGCAAATCTTGGCTCACTTGCTCATCTAGTCGGCTTAACGTCAGTTCTAAGTTTTTTTTCGCCTGGATGTCCGCATCGTTAGCTTCTAATGAGATCTTATAGGCCGCTAAAGCCTCCACGTAATTCTGGCTAGCAAAATAATTATTTCCTAAATTATAATAAAGTTTGGAAAGATAGACCATCTTTAGTTTCTTATTTTTTTTGAGGCTTAACATATCCAACGATTTACGGTATAGTTTTTCGGAGGCTTCATAATCACCTATTTTATGCAACGTTGCTGCTACGTTATTAAGAATAAGTAAATCTTTGCTGCTATGCTTTAAGGCCTGCTCAAAGCTTGCTAGGGCATTCGTATAGTCCTCTTTAGCAAAAGCTTCAAGGCCAGCTTCATTATTTGTTTTGCTAGGGTTGAAAATAGCAAAAACTTCTGCTAGCAGGAAGCAGCCCAGCATGCTTAAAATAGCTATTTTTTTATAATTCATAGTTCAAAAATTTTAGGAAATTCTCTTAGCTAAGCATCTTTTGGGGAAATTTCAATACAGTCCATGCTCTTAATCTTTCATACATCTCTTACCTAAAGAGTAATACATTTATATAAATAAATATAAATTTTATAATGATTAGTAGAAATTAACGCTTTTCTTTAAATAAGCCAAAAAACTAGCCTTTTTTTCAGAGAATTATAAAAGTATACTGTTGCAGGTTATCTTCAATGTCTTCATTACTTTTCAGGAAGAAAACTTTAGGTCTTGCCTCTAGAAGAACAGCCGAAAACAGAAACTTTTAGAAAAGTTTTTAAACAGGTTTTTTCTTTGCAAAAAACTTCTTAGCTCGTTTCAAAATACTTGGCAAAATAATATTCTCTGGCAGTAGATATTCTACTATCAAGAGTAGCAAGAAAATAAAAGCAAACAATTGAAACCTATCGGCAAGCTTAAAATTCTCTTCGCCTAGAAATGTTTCGCTTTGAAACGTTTCAATATGCTTCACAATAAAGTCAGCCACAAGTTCGCCAGTAAGTGAATAAAAGTAAGCACCGCCCGTAACAGTAGCTATATCACGGAGGATTTCATCTTGAAATTTTGAAAGCACCGGCTTCCTCTGTTCATCCATAAGATAGGTTTTTTTAGCTTGAATTCTATTCTTGTTTCCAGTAGATTGCGAAAGCAGATTTTTTGCGGGAATATTACCGCCTTTTTTCGTGCCAATGCCCAAGCTAAGAATGCTTATATCTAGTTTTTTAAATTGCTTAGCCACTTCAATAACGCCCTGGCTGTGATCTTCGCCATCGCTTAGCAGGACTAAGATTTTATGGTTATCAGCTCGTGTTTTCTCAAACAACTTCAAAGCTGTTTCTAAGGCGGCATCGAGTTCTGTGCCGCGGTAAGATATCATATCTACGTCCGCTTGCGTTGCCAATTGCAAAAAGGCCTTGTAGTCGGTAGTAAAAGGCACGTAGACAAAACTAGATGCCGAAAATAATACGAGGGCTATGCGCTGCCCCTGCAGGCCGCTCACAAGGCGATCCATCTCTAATTTAGCCTTCAGCAATCGGCTAGGCTTCACATCTAAGGCCAGCATAGAACTAGAGATGTCTAGCAGGAAAACAACATCTATGTTTTTTTTTCTAACAATTGTTTTCTCTTCGCCCCACTGGGGACGCATCACCAGCACCACCGCGCTGAGTAAGCTCGCAAAAATAAACACAATTCTTAATGCCTTTAACCAATCTGAAGGAGGCTTCTGCAGTTTTTGGAGAACCGCGCCAGTCGATATTTTTCTTAGCAAGCGAAAACTCCTATATTCACTTATAACAAGCAGAAGAAAATAGGCTAAAAGGAAAATACTAAATATGAGGTTTTCCGGGTTTTTAAATGAAATATCTGGCATATCAGCGTTCCTTGTTGCTTAGCTAGGTTTTACTTTGAAAACAAGCTGCTGAAGAAAAAGCTCTGTCACAAAAAACAAAATAGCCAGTATAGCGAAGAATTCATATATTTCTTCATATTTCAAAAGCTCAGAAGTTTCAATCCTCGATTTTTCGATGCTATCGATAACATCGTAACTTCTTTCTAGCGAGCCTTTATCTCTAGCATGGAAATACTCTCCGCCGGTAACAGCAGTAATATCTTTTAGGCTTTTCTCATTCATAAAATTCCCAAGGCCCAAAATACTTGGCTGCTTGCCCTGCACAAGCCTGGGCTGGCCAATGCCAATGGCATAGATTTTTATATTATAAGCAAGAGCTATGTAGGCCGCTGTTAAAGGATCGATATCGCCACTGGTATCTTCGCCATCAGTAATTAAAATGATGATCTTCATGCGCTCATCAGGCTCATCTTGCTCTGTTCTGCGCAAAGCAATAACCGCCGTAACAATGGCATTGCCTAAGGATGTTTGAGTGCTTACTTCCTCGGCAAAGTCAAGGTTTTGCAAAAAGGATTTCAGCAGGTAATGGTCGAAGGTAAGCGGCGAGCGCAGAAAAGCTTCTTTACCAAAAATAATAAGCGACATTCTATCATGTACACGTTTTTCGATAAAAGCCTCTGTTTTTTCTTTCGCCACCGAGAGCCTATCAGGCAAAATATCTTGGATCTGCATGGAATGCGATATATCTAAAGCTAAGGCAATATCAATGCCCTCTTCTTCCAAATAACTAAAGCCTGAAATAGCTTGAGGCCTGGCTATCACCAGTATTAAACAGCCTATGGCCAAGATTCTCAGAAAAAAAATAAGATGTCTAAACCGAACACGCAGGCCGGGCTTTACCCATGTAAAAAAACGCAAGTACGAGTAATAAAAAACAGCCTTCTTTTTCCGCTTCAGCCTAAATAGATAATCTAACATAAGTAACGGCAACAGCAAGAAGCCGTAAAAATACTCTGGATGAGCAAAGCTAAACTTAGAAAAAATATCTGGAAAAAAATCTAAAGACATGCCAAAACAAATACGAACAAACTATTTTTATTAGAAACTACTTATTATTAAGGTACGTAACATAGCCTAAAATACTATGTTGTGCTATTTGTTTGGAAAAGCCATCTTAGTAGTTGTTTTAAAAAACTTTAAGCGCTTAGAGCTTAGGTCTTAGCCAGCGCGTCAGCTCTTTCTTTCTCAAGAAGCACTATCTTCTCAAATTCGGCGACAAAAAAATAGGCCGCTTCTTCCGTGTATTTTTTCTTTGAAAATTTCACTTTGTCAGCCATCAGCAGGAAAGTAATGTAGGTATCTTTATTGTTTAGCTCCATGCGGTTTTGCATGTCATCCATCAGCTGCCTAGTCGTCAAGGCTTGGTTTTTTTTATCGTGAACGGCTTCGCTTAAATATACACGTAACATTCTACTTAAAGCAGAATATAGTTCTTTAAGCTCTTCTTTAGAATAAGTATCATTTTTCCTCTTGCGTTTATTTGCATCTCTTAAGCCGCCTATCATAGCATATTTTTTTTGGATTTCCTTTAATCGAAAAAAGGCTTTCTCATAATACGGAATGTTTAGCAAATATTTTTTTCTTCTCTGCCGGCTGACCAAGTAAATAAGAAAGGCCGAAATTATAACAAACGCAACGAGACTCACCAGCACATAAAAAGACCATGCAAGTTTTCCTGCCGTAGCAAAAGGAGTTTTAATATCTTCAAGAACATCTTGGTCAGCCGTCAGCAAAGATATGATTTCAATTTCAATCGGCTTCACAGAAAACTCATCGCCAGCACCAGCACCAGCATTCAAGCCATTTTTTTTCATCACAAAAACTGAGGCCGCCGGAATACTGGCCTTGCCAGTACGGTAGATGCTTATATCATAACGAATTGAATATTCATGAAAGCCATCTGTATAGACTGTCGGCGTAATTGTGTAATCTCGTAGCACAAAGTCTCCAAAATTTTTTGCCGGACTAGGATGTTCTACTTTCAAGGATTCATGATAACGCAAATAGAGTGTATAGCTAATCGTTTCGCCAATACTAATAGTTTTACTGCTCACCTCTGCCGAAAATGATAGCCGGGGCTGGCTGCCAAGGCCTCCTTGTGCATGCAGGCTTGCAAATTGGCTGACACTACAATTATAGCTACAGCTACTTGTAGACCCAAAGAATATGAACACATTCCATGCCAAATAACTCATCACTAGCCATGCTGGCCTAGAAAAACAGCTCTGTTTAAAAGATTGGCTCTTAGACCAACTGTTTAGAGGCCTAAGCCAAATTTCAAAAAGTTTCAAAATCTTTGTTTCTTTATCTTTTTAGAAGTATAAGAGTAACGCCAAGCAATTACGAGCCATACAAGCTTCATACATATATAAAAAACCTCTTGCTACAGCAAAATCATTTTGCTTGAATCCAAGTTACAAACAATAACAAATGCAGCAAAATGATGGCCAGCAAAAAATGAACGAAAGCTAAAGAAACAGGAACATGCCAAAGAATGGCTAGAATGCCCACTAAAGGTTGTAACAAAACAGCTGCTCCTAGCAGAAAGAAAGCGGTGTATAACGTTTTCACCTTCACCTTCATACTTGCTCGTCCTTCACAGGCAGGCTTATGTTGGTTTTGCTGGTTTTGCTGCCAACCATAGATTTTTATAAGGCTTGAAAGAACAAAGAATAAAATGATTAGGGCCGTGATTATACCAAGATGCCTATGAATAAAATGAATAAAAACAGCATGGCTAAACATAAATTGAAGGAGTCCGAACTTAGCATCAGCTAGGCCAATAAACTGTTCTTTCGGGAAAAATTGCCCGAACATAGTGGGGTAATCTGCGCTGACACGTCCTGCTCTCAAGCCTGCCATAAAAACTCCGTACAGTGTTTGAAGAGCTAAAAAAACCCAAGAAAACAGCAGCGCCGGCTTAGAAAGAACAGCTAGCATATCTGCCGAAACGTAGCTTGCTGGGTCATGCTTTGCTAGCGGCTCAGCTAGTTTTATGTAGTGATATTTTAAGAAAAGCACAAAAACATAGCTAATAAAAAATAAGGCTAAAAATAAATGTAAAGCAAGGCGGAAATGGCTGACCTCGGGAACATTAATTAAGCCACTTTTCACCATGTACCAGCCAACAAAGCCTTGCATGCCAACTAATACCGGTAAGATGCCTAACTGCAATAATTCTTTGCCTTTTATATGCCGGCTAGCAGCCGCAAGCCAAAGAAAAGGAAGAAGTGCCACTAAGCCCACCAGCCGACCTAAGATGCGGTGAATATACTCAAAATAGAAAATAAACTTAAATTCAGACAAGGTCATAGCCTGATTTTTTATACGGTATTGCGGATATTCCTGATACTGCTGAAAGTCTTCTTGCCATTGACTTTCATTTAATGGCGGAATAGATCCCATAATCGGCTCCCAATTCACCATGGAAAGCCCAGAGCCGGTAAGCCTTGTAAGGTTTCCTATTATCATGAGTAGCAAGGAAAGTGAAAAGAGGCTCATCAGCCAGATTTTCTTGAATCTACGCTGTGAGTGTACAGATGCTTGCTTCATGAATATAGAATGCCAAAGGTTTTACAGTACAAAGCAAGAAAGTACAAGAAATCGAAAATAAGCTGATTATTTTGAGCTGGCCATTCTCATAGCTATTTCTTTAGTCATATAGCCACGCCATTGGTATGTATAGGCTAGCCATATTATAAGCTAACAATATTATTTTATGATGTAAAGAATTTTTTATGGGAAAAGTATGTTTCCAAGAACAAAAGTAGCTTGGAAAGCTAGGCTACAAAAGAACAAAACTCTTTTTGCTTCAAAAATATATTTGAAAGAATGCTCCTTCCCTCGTTTGCAGAAAGTCCCACAAAACATTTTCAGTCTTTCCAATGTAACCTTTTCGAAATGCCCCTAGCAACTTCAGCTTGTTAGGTTTTAGTATTTATATACTTTTTTAGAAACTTTTTGCAAAGCGTTCTATCATGAAATGCGAAAAGATTATTATTCAGTAATGAAGAAAGGGATATTTATTATTCAGTAATGAAGAAAGGGATATCTGAAGGAGTGGAATATGCATACTTTAAATACCACTATTTATAAGACAAGTAAAATTTCTAATTTAAAAAAAGAAGCCAGTAAAAGTTTCCAGCAAAGCTATGCTCAGCAAGATAATCCAAGTAGACATGGGCATGGACATGGGCAGGCCCCAAGGGTTTCTCGCTCATCTACCAGTACCAGCATTCTAAGCGAGCAAAGCACATTTCACTATAAGCCTAACATTGATGCAAATCAAACAAAAGCAGCAAACAAAAGAGTTTCGCCGCCGCCTTTTCATAGCCGTGAAAAGACTGAAAATAACAGTGAAAAAGCTGAAAAATTGGCTAGTGAATTCAGCCAAGCCTCTGCTACTAACCTACTAGAAAAGCAGGGAAATAAGCGAAAAAATAAGAAAACTAAGTTTACCTGCATCAGTTCATATGTGATGAATGGCATTGACTCGGTGAAGATAGACGTAGAGGTAAGTATTTCTGTAGGGCTTTCAAAAATAGAAATTATTGGACTACCCGATATGGCCATTAGGGAATCGAGGGAGCGTATTTTAAAATCGGTCTTAGCAAATGGCTATAAAAT
The DNA here is from genome assembly GCA_030621685.1 of Spirochaetota bacterium. Classification (GTDB taxonomy): domain Bacteria; phylum Spirochaetota; class UBA12135; order COTS27; family COTS27; genus JAUXHF01. The sequence continues at coordinate 4,054 of JAUXHF010000037.1, read as the reverse complement.
TCCAACGGGAAACATTACCATTAATTTAGCTTCTGCAAAAATAAAAAAACGCGGAACGCTCTATGATCTTCCAATAGCCCTAGCCTTACTAACGGCATCTGGGCAGATATCATCGCCAGCAAACCTTCAAAGTTTTGTTATTGCAGGAGAGCTTTCTTTGGAAGGCGATGTCCGGCCGGTTGAAGGAATATTCTCCACTGTTTTAGACCATATTCAGGCTAAAAAAAAGTATTTGTACATAATTCCAAGAGAGAACATGAAGGATTTTCTTTCTTTGCAAAAAATACAAAAAATTGACTTTTTCCCGGTAACGTCTCTACAGGAAGCCATTCAAGCACTTCAGGATCAAAGGCCCTGTAAAATAAGCCCAAGTTCTTTGCTAAGCGACAACGAAACACAAAAAACTCCAAAGCAAGAAGATGAAACAGCTCTTATAAACGAAACTGATTTTTTGGAGGTCGCAGGGAACTCAGTAGCCAAACTGGCCATTCAATTAGCGGTTATTGGAAAGCTTAACGTGTTACTCGTAGGCGTTCCTGGATGCGGAAAGTCTATGCTTATGAAATGCGTACCCTCTGTTTTGCCAAAATTAACATTGGAAAAAGCGCTGATGGTATCAAGAATTTATAAATCTTACGGCTATGATATCGATGATCTCATTCAGAAAATGCCCTTTCGCGAGGTGCATAGCAGCATTTACGTACCCTCACTTATAGGCGGGGGGTCGCCGCCCAAGCCCGGGGAAATCTCGCTGGCTCATAACGGAGTGCTTTTCTTAGATGAGCTTTCGGAGTTTTCTCGTATAGCCTTGCAGAGCCTACGAACGCCCGTAGAAAAAAAAACAATAACGATAAGTCGCGTTGATCATCAATCTACGTTCCCATGCAACTTTATGCTCTTTGCATGCACCAACCCCTGCCCCTGCGGCTACCACGGAGATGGCATTAAAATGTGTAGCTGCAACCGGTCTATGATATCACGGTTTTACGCTCGCCTTTCAGGGCCGCTTATCGATAGATTCGATATTGTTATTCGAGTGAGCAGGGCCGATGAGAAAGATTTCGTAAACGGCAAATCTATTTCATCGCAGACCATGCGGGCTAATATTCAAAAAGCCTTTGAAAATAGAAAAACAATGAAACCTTTTTATTATAAGAAAACCTTACAGCAAGTTTTCCAAGAAAATTCTCTTGCCAAAGAAGTTATTATAAATGCTATGAACAAGCAGTTTATTTCATTTCGTAAAGTTCGCTCAATCTTTCGTGTGGCGCATGCCTTAGAACTGTTTTACGGAGAAGCTATGAATAAGAAAATAATTCTCCAATCATTAGAGCTGGTTCGGAATAAACTTCATTTAAATTAATCCTTCTTCTGTATCTCTGCTAGCAAGAAAACTTTTAACCTAGCCTAATCAACCTAGCCAATCAAAAAAACACAGCAAGATTCTAAAACGCCCTCGCTCTTAGGCGCCCCTGCTCCTGCCCTCGCTCTTAGGCCGCCCTGCCTGCCAGCCCTAGATGCTCTTGTACAAATACTTAGGACGAATAATAGGCGTGCCTTTGCCATCGCGCGCTTGAAGACGTTCGTAAAAAAGCTGCGCCGTAATACCAACACAACGAGACATGCCAAAAAGTACCGTATAAAAGGTTTCGTTTTTTAATCCACTAGCATGCAGCAATACACCAGAAATTTGATCCACATTGGGATAGGGGCTAGAAATTTTCTTATGCGTAGCCAAAATTTTAGGAACTACGTTTCGAAGGACTTTAGCCAATACAAAATATTGATCATTTTTAATAGCCTCAACTGTTTCGCCAAAATCATATTGGATGCTGGCTCGCTGATCTTCAGCTCTAAGCACAGCATGACCAAAGCCAAAAACTTTTTTGCCACTGTCCAGTAAATTTTCGATATACTTTTTCACCTCGGCTGCATCGCTTGGGTCGCTCATGTTTTTTGAAATATCTTTAAGAAACAAAAGACTTTCTTGGTTAGCCTTGCCATGCAAAGGCCCCGCCAAAGCCGCCATGGCAGCAGTAAGTGATTCATAAAGATCGCTATGTGTAGAAGAGGCCACTTTCCCCGTGAAAGCCGAGGCATTTCCGCCGCCATGATCATAATGTAGAATTTCAAAAATTCGTAGCACCTTAGCTAAAAGCTCCTTGTCTGCTCCCGGAGGGGAAAGCATGTGTACAAAGTTCTCTATTAAGCCAAGATTCTCATCGGGAGGAATGAGATCACCCCAGTTCATCGATATCCGGAAAATAGCCGCAACAAGCTCTGGGAGATTCGCAAAAATATTAAAGGCATCTTCACGATAGTCATTTTTCCCATCTACCAAGCCCATAAGACATATTCCTATAATAAACATCTTCATCGGGTCCTTATTCGAAGGCAGTTTTTTAAGTAATTCTAATATTTTAGGATTTAAACCTCTACGCTTTTTCAAGGTTTTTGCGAAATCCGCATACTCTGCCTCGTTGGGCAAACTCCCATTTAACAGAAGATACATAACCTCTTCCGGGTCTTTGTGGGCAAGCTCTTTTATGGCTTTCCCCTTATAAAAAAGCCCCTTTATCGGGTCTACAAAACTTGTTGTACAGTACCCAACAGGCATACCTCGAAGACCTGTTTCTAAATTATTATCAAAGATTTTAAAAAGAATTTCATTTTCATTCATGTGTTCCGTCTCTTTTTTCCGCTTATTTTATTAGCCTTACTGGTTATGAGATTTTTCTATTGTCACTTTCCAAGCATTTCCATCTATTTCTTGCTCAATAATGCTATGCCCTTCTAATAAAAAAGATTGGGGAACATTGTCTATTGGCTCACCATCATCTAACATAAGCGTAAGATGCGACCCGGGAGCAAGGCTGTCCATAAGAATTTTTGCTTTCACAAAATTTACTGGACATTCAACGCCACGAAGATCCATAAAGACTTCAGGTTTTTTATATTTAGCCATAAAAAATAGAGGTTATTTCTCCATAAAAATATGAATTATACACAAAAATATCTTCTTTTTTGACACATAAGAAGTTTTGCCTTATTTAAGTAGCCCTTCAGCAAAAATTTCCGATTTTGCAAATCCGCTTGTATCGCTACTTTGCATATCTTCCTCTATCCAATCTTTCCTATCAATCTTTTGTATTATACTCTTTACTCTTTTTAGCTAATGTATATCCTTGTTAGTAAGACCATAAACTCATTCACCTACTATATTATATTAAGAAATTGTTTTGAAACAGTAAAATTTCTGATTATGATTAGCCAAAGGCTAGGCTTTGAACTCCAAAGGCTAGAGTTTTAATTAAGGAGAGAATGCATCATCTGTAAAATCTCTCTCAAATTCTTCAAAGAAAGGATCAGAGCTACCAGCACTAGGCCCCCGAGGGTCTTTCTCAGGTTTTAAATTCACATCAAAACTTATCAGATGCTCTAAGAAATATCCACGAAGCGAGTCATTCCTATAAGCGCGCGGAATAAAGGTATAGGTAAAAGATACCTGCCAATCCTTAAGATCATGGAGAATACTCATGCTAAGCTCACTCAATTTGAAAAGGCCAGCCTGCTGCTTAGCTGTACCGCCTAAGCCTGTTGAGCCAAAAATATCAGAGAAAAAATCAACTTTAGCTTCTTCTAAATAGGCGGCTTTTTTCTTAAAATATAAATAGGACTGGGGATTGCTCGATTTCAAACCTAAGGCAACTTTGAAACGTTTAAGCAGATTGAAGGCCAAGGAAAAACTAAAGCTCATTGAATCACGCTTATAACTTTTTTCTTTGAAGTTATAATTCCAGCTATAGTTCAATTTCACGCTATCAAAATTTATAATAAAATTGGCTTTCTGTTTTTGCTGATAGTCAATAGAAAAACCCATTTTATATGAACGAAATTCGTTCTTCAGCATTTTTTCACTGGTATCAAACAACGAGTATCCAAAACTATTATTAAATTTCACAAACTTATAGCTTAGATTCCAAGAAAAAGACCCACCAAAACTTTTAATCCTATCTTCTCGCCAAAACTGATTATCCTGAATAAAGCTGGTTGA
>JAUXHF010000181.1 GCA_030621685.1 Spirochaetota bacterium | reverse complement strand
CAACTAACCTGCTGATACTAGATGCTGGTTACACATACACGAAAGGCTTAACAGGTGATGAAACAAATACGGTTAGCCTTGTTGCTACTGCTTTAGATGGATATATAGCAGTGGCTGATGTCGGTGGCGAGTACACAGTAGAAATTATTATTAAAGACCCTGATGATGGAACGGGAAATACTACTTTGCTCACAGAAAGCTACGCGCTTGAAATGGTGTTTGTAGCCCTCAGTATGAGCGAAGATGACCCTTCGTTTAACTATGACTTTTCTAATCCCGTAGAGCCAAGCTACACATTCAGCGGCAGTAGGTTGGAAGATGTTGTAAAAAACAATATCACAGTTACGCTAACAGCCCCCGATGCTTCTGAAGGAATATTAAGCGCTGGAGATTTTAACTACAATACAAATATTGGTAAAGTAACCATTGATACAAACTTTTTAAATACATTTATTTTAACACATGGTGCTGGGGAGTACACAATAAAGATAGACTTGTCTTCGCCTACTACGCTAAATGGAATTTTTACTTTTGCTGTATCAGATTCAATATCTTTCTTTAGTGATGTAAATTGTATAGGCTCAGTTTTATGTGATAAGCTTAGAGCGTTATACGTAGATATTCCTGCAAATACTCTGTATTTTAGCAAAGCAGGAGCAGGGCTGACAAACGGCTCAAGTTGGGCAAACGCTTACGATGAGGCAGCGCTCAGAAAGTTCCTAGTTGATGGAACAGACACTAACGATGTTACTTTCACTGCAAGCGCTTCAGATGACTATGTTTTCTTGGTGGCAGAGGGAACCTACACGCCAGTAACGCCTAGTAGTGGAGCCGATAGAACGAAATTTTTTAAGATGCTTAATTATGTAGCCATAGTCGGTGGCTGGCAAACGAATGCTTCTAGCATTGGCAGTTTCACGTATGATCCAAGCATCTATAAAACAGTTTTCAGCGGCGATATTGACGAAGCGGCCGATGTTGTTACACCATCTACCGATACGGATGGCTATCTTACAGACCTAACTTTTAGCGGAAATGTAGGGAATAGCTATCATGTGTTTTTTCATGATAATGTAACCCTTGATAATGCCTTGCTTTACGGGGCCAGCATCTTTGGAGGTGATGCGAATGGCTTAGATCCTCATGACAATGGCTCTGGCATGTACAATAATATCTCCTCGCCGAAGCTTGATACTGTCACTTTCTCTTTGAACGAGGCTATTAGATATGGCGGCGGCATGTACAATCGTAATGGCTCCTTGCCGGATATTGATAATGTCACGTTCTCTTTGAATAGTGCTAGTAATGGCGGCGGCATGTACAATCATAACTCTTCGTCAGATCTTGATAATGTCACTTTCTCTTCGAATAAGGCTAGTAGATATGGCGGCGGCATGTACAATTACTTGGCCCCGTCGAAGCTTGCTAATGTTGCTTTCTCTGTGAATACGGCTACGTATGGCGGCGGCATGTACAATAATAGCTCTTCGTCGGATATTGATGATGTTGCTTTCTCTTTGAATAGTGCTGAGAGGGGCTCTGGCATGTACAATAATAGCTCTTCGCCGGATATTGATAATGTCACTTTCTCTTCGAATAAGGCTATTAGATATGGCAGCATGTACAATAATAATAACTCTTCGCCGAAGCTTGATACTGTTACTTTCTCTTTGAATAGTGCTGACAGCGGCGGCGGCATGTACAATAATAACAGCTCCTCGCCAGATCTTGATAATGTCACTTTCTCTGAGAATAGTGCTGCGTATGGCAGTGGCATGTACAATAATAGCAACTCCTCGCCGGATCTTGATAATGTCATTTTCTCTTTGAACGAGTCTACTAGATATGGCGGCGGCATGTACAATACCAACTCCTCGCCGGATCTTGATAATGTCACTTTCTCTGGGAATAGTGCTAGTAATCAAGGCGGCGGCATGTACAATAATAACGGCTCCTCGCCGGAGCTTGCTAATGTTACTTTCTCTGGGAATAGTGCTAATAAGGGCGGCGGCATGTACAATAATAACTCTTCGCCGAAGCTTGTGAATGCCACTTTCTCTTTGAACGAGGCTAGTAGAAATGGTGGCGGGATGTATAACACCAACTCCTCCGCGTCTACTATAGTGAACAGCATTTTCTGGGGAAATACGGCTACCCAGAGTGGTCAGCAAATTTCTCATTATAACAGTGACTTAAAATTGGCTAACACTCTTGTTGAAGATGGTGTTTCAGTGGGTGTTATTACTAATAGCACGGCCACTCTTACTAACTTTGGAGAAGTTACAAGCAGCCCCAGCCCCAGCCCTTTTGTAGCAACGGGATTGGATGATACCAGCTACTCAGTGCCAGTGCTACCTTTAGCGGCTGGCAGCCTTGCCATTGACGCTGGCCTCTATGTTAGGGAAAATACTGTTGTTACTACCACCACTTTTTATTATAGCACTGATAGTAGCATTTGGTATGTGGCTAGCCAGTTTACTCATGGCGCTGCTGATTTTACTGGTGGAACGGCAACAGCTCTCCCAGCAGGAAGCAGCAATCCAGTTGAATCCGATGCCACCGGCCAAACTCGCAGTGCTAAACCAGACCTCGGCGCCTACGAATACCATTAAGCATTTCTCTTTTTTGAGGGGGGTATGATACCCCCCTCGCCCCCCCACCACATTACCCCCCCAAATTCTCACTCCGCATTTCCGCTACTCCACAGCAAGCCTGATTTCCATTCTTTTTAGAATTTTTTCTAAAGGGGCATTCATCAAGTAAGATGACAGCACGTTATTCCGCTATTGATGATAAGACCTTTATATCCTAGATGCAGAAAACGGACACGCTTTTTCGGAGCAACTTGTCCAACATATGTCGGGCGGCCTCTAAAAACGCTTAAAAAGCTAGTGTTTTTGAAGAAACTGGCGGAGAGAGAGGGAGGGGTTTTCTTTCGCGTCTTGCCGAGCCTTCCTCTAAACCGCTGAGGATATAACTGCTAACGATACCCGTGGCTACGGCCGCATCGATGAACCCGACTTTGGTGGCATAGAACCCTAAAATATATTCTCGCTCTCTCTTTCGAGGGGGGTATGATACCCCCCTCACCCCCACCAGCACAGTACTCTTTTTGAATTCTCACTCCCAGCTCTGTTTTTCAACACTCCAAACACTCTGCCACCTAAGGACGCTGATATATAATATTTCGCCTCTTGCCGAACTTTCCTCTAAAGCGGTAGTATAAAAATTTTTATATTTTCTCTTCATTTTCATAAAAACATGGTATAACTGCAAATACGATGGAATAAAAATTTGCAAATAAATAAGTTATAAAATAAGCCAAGAGGGAGGGCCATTTTAACTATGAAAAAATATATATCATTTAGAAAAATCATCAATTTTACAACAAAAATTACCGCTTTTATAGCCGTTATAAGTATTCTTAGCCTTAGTAGCTGTAGCAAAGTCGATACCGAAGCGAAAACTACAGCCGCTGACATAAAAACTATAGCTAATTTAGAGAGTCCCATTCATTTCCCCTTTGATGGTATTCATTCTAGTGATTTAACTCCCATCATATTTGCTATCCCAGATATCAGTAGCGGTGAAGAATTAGCTACTAATATTTCACTTACGGTCTCTATTACTGCTCCAAATGAAACTTCAGAAACGATTCCCTCTGAAAAGTACGAAATTGATGGCAATGAACTCAGTATTAATAGAGAATATTTTGAAGGGTTTCTAAGATATAACGGTGCAGGAGATTACCGAATTAAAATTGTTGCTGATGATTCTGACGAAGGAGAAAACGAATTTACGCTCACTATCACCGTTACATTCGCAAATAATGTGACTACTGCATGTGTCTCACAAGGGAGCGATGCCTTGACCGTTTTCTGTAACGCAGAAAATATCATTCACGTTACAGAAAACGGTGGCGGCGATAAAAGCGGTACCAGTTGGGAGAACGCTCTGGCTGGCTCTGCTTTACAAGCTAGGCTAGCAGGTATAAGTAATAGTAGCACAAGTAATAAATATCTTATAGTTGTGGCTGCTGGCACGTACATTCCTGATACTTCCGATAGTCCGAATAGAAGAATAAGTTTCAGTTTAACGCCTTATGTTGCCATCGTTGGCGGTTGGGATGGCACAACAAATAACACCTTTGACTCCATCGCCTATGAAACCATCTTCAGCGGTGATATTGGCACAGCCAGTGATAACACTGATAATAGTTATCATGTTTTTTATCATAGCAATACTGATGCTGGCTCTGATGATTTAGGTACCGCTCTGCTCTACGGAGCAACGATTACTGCTGGTAATGCCAATGCTGACCTTTCCCATGATAGGGGTGGCGGGATGTTTAACTACTCCTCCTCGCCAAGTATAGAAAATGTCACCTTTTCAAATAATTCCAGTACTGATGGTGGCGGTATGTATAACAGTGCCTCCTCGCCAAGTCG
>JAUXHF010000174.1 GCA_030621685.1 Spirochaetota bacterium | reverse complement strand
AATAACGCTAGCTGCAAAATAACGGGTAGCAGCAGAAACAGCGTGTATAGTATTTTACTATTATTCGTGGCTCTGGGCGAAAATTTTTATTTTTGGGCGAGGAATTTTTGATAGGATGCTTTTTATTTTTTTTTAGTTAGGATTTTTAAGTAAAAATGAACAAGAGCCGCGTAAAAAAGAATAGCTATAAAAAAAAATTATTCTTAGCACGCTTTGTAGAGCTTTTGCTACAAAAAAAATTTATTCTTACGATACTTTACAGAGCTTTTGCTACAAAAAATTTATTCTTATAATATTCCATAGAGTTTTTGTGATTTTCCATGCCTCTAGCTTTTGATACAGTGTTTCAGAGAATATATCTATAAAACGTAAGCATAAAATATACAATAAACCGTTTTACAGAGCCTTAAGCCTTAGCTTTACTTAACTTACATGAGCAAATATAACGATTTTAACAAACATCTTCATTTCTCAAACGTTAGCAGCCATTTAAATACGACTGCCAAGCCAGCTGGGCAAAGCTTTGATTCTTTAGATACCTTTAGCAAAGCAGCCTATGTAAATAACATCGGAAATACAGCAGGGCTTAGACCGGGGTTTTCTAGATACCAAGACTATGGCGGGCTTCAAGGAAGAGATTATAATGCAGCTCAACATAGCCGCTATACCGGGAAAGAGCCAATAAATAGCCTTAAAGAGAGTTTTAATTTGAAATTTCTTAGCTTGGTGCTGCTCTCGCTCATCGGAACATTTTGGTATGTGAGTAGCCAGGCCAGGCATAATGAAAAATCAATATTTTATGATTTTTATAGCGTTTATAAGCAGCGTTTTGGTGATATAAGCTTTTCAATAATAAGTTTTCCTAAAACTTCATGGAGTAGCACAAAGGTTTTAGAAACAGAGGGAAATAGTATCAATTTCTTTGAAGCACAGGCAGCTCATGAGAAAATTTCTGAAGCATCGGGCTTGGGGGAATCTGCTCTTGAGCGTGAAGCCACGTTAGAAACGCTGGCTAACAGAGCCGCTCCCGATAATTCTAGCAAAATTGAATCTTCCAGCTTAGCCCTAAAAAACAATACTGCTCTTGGGGCAACAGGCCAAGGCGAAACAGCAACTTATCCCAAAATAGAAAAGACTGAAACCCTAAGCCAGAAGCCCGCCATAATAGAAAATAGCCAGCAAATACCCCTGCAGCAGAAATCACAGAATGTGCTAAGCCAGCCAGCAGCGCAGCCGATACGCAAAACAACTCCGCTAGCGATAGGCCATGAAGTCATGCTTTTCCTGCCTAAAATAAACGAAGAAGGAATTGTTTCTTTTCAACCCTATTCAAAAGCTTTTACTATAGGATCAAAACAAAATGCCTACGAGCTAGCCATTGCCGAATTAGCTAGCTTTAAAGGTGAAAAAGAAAACATGGCTAACTTTCTTTCTCCTAAAATAGAGCTTCGGCAATCAAAAATTGAAAGCCGTACCCTTATCTTGGATTTTAACAGGAATTTTGAATATAGCCGCTATGCCCATAAAGGCATAGAAATACGCTTGCAGCAAATACTCTGGACAATATTTACCTTAGCCGAAAGCCGCGGCGAAGAAAATCTCTTTCGCTACGTTTCCTTTCTCATCGATGGGAAACGTAAATCGGTGCTTGGTGGAGACGGATTCTTTCTCAACCCATTTTTCTCAAAAGAAGATTTGAAAGCAACATTTGCCTTTCAATAATCTTAGCAGCCAACAACAATTATATTTGTAGAGAGGAAAGCATTTGCCATGATTAGCCCATTGAAGTATAAGAAATTAAGAAATAGGTGTGTGAAGCTAGCAAGAAGGGCTATGCCGATGATAGCTGTTTTCTGTCTTTTTAATTTTAATTTTCTTTTTCTATCGGCTGAAAACATATCGTATAAACGAGTTACGGGAGCCTTTTTCGATAGTAGCCGCTTAGACGAAAGTACGAGAGTAGAAAGCGTGGGAGTTCCTGTCATTTTTGATAACGGTATTTTATTTACTTTTTCTGGCCTTAAAGATGATGAGGTTTTTGTATCAACAAGTTTCTTAGATTGGAAGAAACGAGTAAAAATGAAAGCTTGGTCCTACGGAGTTTTTTCAGTTTTTCTGCCAATCGATTTTCTGCCGAAAGCTAATTATGCTTATAAATATCTTGTAAACGGAATTTGGCAGAACGATGCCTCGCAGCCCTTCTTCAGTGAGGTTGATGGGCTATCGTTTTTCCGCCTTGAAGAGAGCTTAGAGTACAGGCGCGTAAGCCCTGTACAGATTTCCAGTAGAGCGTATCGTTTTTACCTCGAAGATAAGGGTTTTGCGGAAGTAGCTTGGATTGGCGAGGGAAATAATTGGAATCCAGAAAGCTCGCCTATGAAAAAGCAAGGAAAATACTGGTCTGTTGATAAGCTCCTTCAAAAAAATCAAACACTGTATGCCTTTTATGCCGATGGGCAGATTATGTTAGATCCGCTGAATGCTTATATCGGGAAAACAGCCTTCTCTTTGAAGGTTAGCCGAATGCTGGAAAATCTGTACTTTATCCCCTAAGCGTAATTTTAGCCTTTCTTCAATTTTGATGCAGGGGCTTTGTTTTCATCGTAAAGATATATTTTCCGCTTGGTAAAAGAAGCACTGGGCATTCTCTTTATTTCTAAGGTGAGCGTCTTCATGGCTAAAGCTAGGGTAAAGCGCTCCCCCCATTCTATGAAACGAAGCCCCGGCTGCTCCAAAAGCTCTTCAAGGCCAAGTTCGTAAAGTTCCTCCTCGCTTTGAATACGGTAGAGATCGAGATGCCAAAATTTCATGCTTTTTGTTTTGGTCTTTGAAGCTATATTCTTAGTGTCTTTGTTTGAAAGTAGCGATGTTTTTAGGATGGGCAGCGCTTGGTATTCATGTATGAGGCTGAAGCTAGGCGAGGGAATAGGGCCATCTACGCCGTAGCAACGCAATATAGCACGGATGAGAAAAGATTTGCCAGATCCCATTTCGCCAGTTACAATAATATTCTGGTAGTCCTTGGCAGAGCTATTTAAAAGGCATACTATTTCAACTGCAAAATTCTCTGTTTCTTCTTCGGATAAAGATGTTTTTTCTAGTAAAATCATGTTGAGAAGAACGCAGGCTGCATACCTTGAGCCTAAGCATGCAGATTCGCATACTATTGTATAATAGTATAATAGTATAGGATGAGCTTTGAATTTTTTTATGGATTATCTGGATTAGCTTCTTGAAAGCATAGCTTGCTGCGTTAAAAATGAACTTGGAAAATAAAAATAGAGATGAACGTATGCTGCAAAATGATGATGGCAACGTAAGCGATGGGCTGAAAGGAAAAGCCAAGCTAAACAAAGCAAATAAAGAGAAACAGCGATCGCCGCGTAACAAAACGCTTTCATTATTGCTAGAAGAAAGAATAACGCTATCAAAGAAACTCATCAAACTTAGCGAGGGGGAGGGAGCTAAGCTGCAGCTACAAAACACTATTTTTCATGGGAATTTCATAGCTGGGCAGCAGTTTTTTCCGAAAAAGTTTGCCAAGCTCATCATCGTGGATCCTCCCTACAATCTCACGAAAGATTTTCATGGAGAAAAGTTTCGCAAAACCTCTAATGAAGCCTACTTTGAATATATTCAAACATGGCTACCAACCTTAATTGGGCTACTCGATGATGCTGGCAGTTTGTATCTATGTGGGAACTGGTATAATTCTTCGGTACTCTGGCAGGCCCTAGTAGAGAATGGCATGATGATACATAATAGGATAACATGGCAACGAGAAAAGGGGAGAGGGGCGAAAAATAACTGGAAAAACTGTAGTGAAGATATTTGGTTTGCGACAAAAACAAAAAACTATTATTACAATGCAGCGGCGGTGAAGCTAAAACGTCATGTGCTGGCGCCCTATAGAAACAGCCAAGGCCCTAAGGATTGGCAGCCCGGCGAGAATGGCGCTGGCGCTACTCGCTTGACCTATGCCTCTAACTTCTGGGATGATATAACCGTGCCATATTGGTCTATGGCCGAGAATACCGAGCATCCTACGCAGAAATCTGAAAAACTATTAGCTAAAATCATCTTAGCGAGTTCAGCGCCCGGTGACATGGTTTTCGATCCCTTCTTAGGATCTGGCTCTACGGCCGTAACGGCCTATAAGTTACAGCGCCAGTTCTGCGGAGTAGAAATTGTTAAAGAATATTGCCTTTGGGCCTTATGCCGACTTGAGAAGGCTAAGCATAGCTCGCTTATTCAAGGCTATAAAGATGGGGTTTTCAGCGAGCGGAATAGTGAAATCCTAAAGCGGAAATTCAAGCAAAAAAAAACGTAGAGGCTGCAAAGGCATTTTTTTCGGCTCTTATTTGCATTCTTTTAAAGATAGGTTTTCAGCGAGCGAAAGAGTGAAACCTTAAAGCAGAAATTCAGGCAAAAGAAACGTAGAGGCTGCAAAGGCATTTATTTTCGGCTCTTATTTGCATTCTTTTAAAGATGGGTTTTCAGCGGCGAAAGAGTGAAACCTTAAAGCAGAAATTCAGGCAAAAGAAACGTAGAGGCTGCAAAG
>JAUXHF010000055.1 GCA_030621685.1 Spirochaetota bacterium | reverse complement strand
AGTAATCAGCTAAAGGTAGTGATAAGTAATCTTTTCAACCCCTATCTTCGAGAGCGTCTAGATTTCAAGTCTGCTCTGCAAACTATTAAAAATGCTCATGTGGAAGAAGAAGTAAAAGTAATTCTTCAAAAACTCTTAAAGCTGGTAAGCCAGCTTATTGATTTCAAAGATAAAAGCAATGTTCTTAGCATTAAATCTCCTGAAGATGTGTATCAGGAATTTTTCCACATGAAATTTCTTGGCCAAGAGATGATGAAAGCCTTGTATCTGGATGCAAGCAACCAGCTTATAGGCTCAAAAAACATTGCCATCGGCGATAAGTATTCAATTACGTTAAACCCGCTTATTATTTTCACTTCAGCCATAAAAACAGATTGCAAATACTATATCTTAGTACATAACCATCCTTCTGGCAGGATGGTTCCCAGTGAGGAAGATATAAAATTTACTCGTAAAATAGAAGAGGGTTCAAAAATTGTTGGGCTGAACCTAGTGGATCACATTATCATCGGAGATAGCTACTATAGTTTCCGGCAAAACAAGCTGTTATAAAAATTAAAAACTCTTTAAGCATTTCCCAATATGCTATACTTATACAAAGTAAGAAGTAACAGTTATCCCATATTCATTTTTGTATATATGCCTATGTTTTCGTGCTTACAATAGAAAGAGGTGTTTCTGTAGCTTCAAAAACTAAGAAAAGGACTGTTAATTTTTATGAAAGCAGATGTATTGGTAGGATGTCAGTGGGGAGATGAGGGAAAGGCAAAAGTAGTAGATTACCTCTCACATAAGTACGATATAGTGTTGCGATATCAAGGTGGCGGAAATGCCGGCCACACGGTTTATCGTAACGGAGAAAAATTTGTTTTTCATCATATCCCATCGGGGCTGCTATACGATACGGTCAAAGTAGTTTTAGGTTCTGGCATGGTTATTGAGCTAAGCAGCCTGCTAAGCGAGATTGAGTTGCTGGAAAAGAAAGGCATAGATGTCAAAAACAAACTGAGCATAAGCAAACGAGCCTTTGTAGTTTTAGATTATCATATTCACTTAGATAAGGTTCGTGAAAGCCATGATCCTAGGAAAATCGGGACTACTTTAAAGGGCATAGGCCCTGCCTATGCCGATAAGATCCAGCGTATTGGCATCAGAGTGGGGTATCTCAAAGATAAAAGCATTTTAAGGCGAGAGATAACCCGTGGTTTAGCTGAAAAGCAAACTCTTTTCAAAGAGCATTATAAGAAAGACTTTACTACCAAGGTTGAAGAGTTAGTAGAAAAAGCGAGCGAGCAAGGAGCTTTGCTGGCGCCCTATCTTGAAGACACAGTTTATAGCCTGCACCATGCTTTACGGGCCAATCAAAGAATTTTGCTAGAGGGAGCGCAAGGAGCTGCCTTAGATATTGATTTTGGCACGTATCCTTATGTGACTTCATCCTCATCCACAAGTGGGGGGGCATGCGTAGGTTCGGGAATTCCGCCGCGGAGCATCGGCGATATTATTGGCATTTTCAAAGCCTACGTAACAAGAGTGGGCGAGGGTAGCCTGCCTACAGAACTTGCTAAAGAGGAAGTGGAAGAACTTCGCCAAAAAGGCAAGGAATTCGGCGCCACCACCGGCCGTCCTCGTAATTGCGGCTGGCTTGATTTAGTCCAAGCCAAACAGGCGCTTATTGTAAATGGGCTCTCTAAAATAGTGCTTACCAAACTAGATGTGCTAAGTGGCTTTAAGACCTTGAAGGTAGCTGTTGCCTACAATCTTGATGGTGAAATTACCAAGCAATTTCCTATTCTTAACGATGATCTCGAAAAAGTCAAGCCTGTGTATAAAGAATTTGAGGGGTTTTCAGAGAATATTAAAGGGCTAACAAAATATGATGGCCTGCCTAAGCAAGCCAAAGAGTATATAGAGTTTTTAGAAACAGAGCTGGGCATGCCAATAGCCTATATTTCTACTGGTCCTAATCGAAATGAAATGATTGCTCGCTAATGGTTTTTGCTGAAATATTAAGAGACGCTTGAAAGCAAGCATACTTCCATGAAATTTGCAGAGGCTTTTTTCCTAGCCTGCCTGCAAGGCATTGCAGAGTTTCTTCCAATATCAAGCTCTGGGCATCTTGCCACTTTGCAGCATTTTTTTTCAGTTTCGGGAGAAGAGGCGCTTGTCGTTTCTGTTTTTGCACATTTTGGAACGCTGCTCTCTATTTTTTTCTTTCTTCGAGAAGAAATTACCCGCTTGTTTGCCCCCTTTCTTAAGCCTGCTTCCTCGGGCAAGCTAGAAGCTACTCAAGTTTTTCTGCGTATCATCGTTGCCTCTATTCCTGTGGCGATAATCGGTTTTTTTTTTCGCTCGCTTGTGGTACTCACGTATCAAAACCTGAAGTTTATCGCCGTAAATTTTTTCATAACTGCTTTGATAATCCTTTTCTTATATTTGAATGAAAAACGTAAAACCTTAGCTTCTCATAACCAGAGCAAAAAGCCGCTCTATAAAAATATACATACTATTCCCTATGCATCTATTTGCTTGATAGGTCTCACTCAGGCCATGGCGGTGCTACCGGGAATTTCGCGTTCTGGCATAACCATTACCAGCGCCGTGTTTTTAAACGTAGAAATAAGAACGGCTGCCAGCTTCTCTTTTCTCTTAGTCATTCCTGCTATTTTAGGAAGCTTTTTTTTCGAAGTGCTGGAAAACCCTGATGTTTTCCTACAAAGCCAGTATTTTTTCATCATTGTTGTTAGTGCTATCGTTGGTTTTTTTTCATTAAAAATACTGTATCTTAGTTTTGAAAGAAAAAACTATATTTTTTTTAGCTACTATCTTTTCTTGCTGGCTGGCTGCTTATTTTTGTATGCTATTCTTCATGGATAAGAGGCTGAAATTCATGAGGCTTTTGCGAATTTGCGAAATAAAAAATAATGCTTCCAAAATAAACAAAGATAATGATATGATAAATTATAGGGAAAGTAAAATACTTTAACTGAATATGGCTAAAATTCTTGTTGTTGATGACGAAAAAAACATTCGTGAGGGTATTCAGCGCGCCCTTAAAGAAAAAGGCTATGAGGTTATCGTAGCGGCTAACGCGAAAGAAGGACTCTTGGCCTTAGAAAACGGACAGGTGAATTTAGCTATTTTGGATATCCAAATGCCAAGAATGACGGGGCTTGAAATGATGCAGCGTATTTCTAAGCACAATCCAGAGCTATCGGTCGTTTTTATTACAGGCCATGGCAGCATAGAAACAGCTGTAGAAGCTATGCGCTTAGGCGCCTACGATTTTCTTACTAAACCAATTAATTTAGAAAAACTCGAGATTATTGTAAGCCGAGCCCTGCGCTTATTAGATATTCAAAGCCGAAATAAATTGCTTACCTTCAAAGTACATGAAATGCAGTTAGATAACATAATTATTGGCAAATCAAAAGTAATTATGAACATGAAAAACCTTATTAAAAAGCTAGCGCCAGCGAAAGGAAACGTGTTTATTTATGGAGAAAGCGGCACAGGCAAAGAAGGTGTATGCGATAGCATCTACAAAATGGCCGGCGAGCAAAAAAAACTAGTGAAAATAAACTGTGCTGCGCTATCGCCATCTTTAATTGAAACGGAGCTATTTGGACACGAAAAAGGAGCGTTTACCGGCGCCGATGAACGCAAGATTGGACGTTTTGAAGTCGCCGATGGCGGCATGATCTTCCTCGATGAAGTCAGCGAGATACCTTTGGAAGTTCAGGTAAAGTTGTTACGGGTTATCCAAGAAAAAGTTATTGAAAGGGTAGGCGGCTCCCAGCCTATTTCAGTGGATATTAGAATTATCTCGGCTTCTAATAAAGACCTCCGCAAGGAAGTGGAAAAAGGGAATTTTCGAGAGGATCTGTTTTACCGTCTGAACGTTCTAGATATCTATGTGCCGCCGCTTCGAGAGCGCGGCAGCGACTTGGGCCTTTTAGCAAAACATTTCTTTGACCTCTACCTACAGCAATACGATAAAGATGATACAGAAATAACCCCGCAGATATATTCAGCCTTAGCCAGCTATCGCTGGCCCGGAAATATTCGTGAGCTTATGAATGTTATCGAGAAAGTAGTCGTCCTTTCAAATGATGGCAAAATAAAAGTACAAGACCTGCCCGATTATATTAGAAAAGGCCATCACGATGCTATCAAAGACCTTGATAGCATCGAAATCCCATTTGGCATGCCCATGAATGACGCCAAAAAAATTATATTCAGCCAAACTGTAAAGTATTACAAAGGCAATAAAAGTAAGGCCGCAGATGTTTTGAAAATTTCTCGCAAAACACTGTATAGAAAACTTTTAGAACCCTAATCTTAATCTTAATCCTAACTTATTATCAGCTTTTCTTTGTACATAAAAAGAAGCGTATTACGGAAGCACATTACGGAAGCACAGCCGCAGCTTAAGCCAGCTTCATCCTCTCATCTCATCCTCAGCTTCATGTTCTGGCATAGAATATGAAGCGAAAATTTTTTAAGCTTAAAAAATTTCAAAAATTTCTATTTGATACTAAGGGCAGCCTCCAAGTATTATGAAAAGACTAAGAATTTTTTCAGAAAAGATGCTATACTTTACTATCATTAAAAGCATCTTTTTCAAATCCAGTTTATCAAGCCCAGCCTTAGTCCTAGCCTTAGTCCGCAGCCAGCCAGCACTTTGCAATCCATCCCGTGTATTTAAAAAAGCTACACATCAAGAGTTTTAAGGGTTTTGGTGATAAAACTGAAATTCAGTTTTATGAAGGCGTAGGAGCCTTCGTGGGGCCTAACGGCTGTGGCAAAAGCAATATTATCGATGCCATAAAATGGTGTCTTGGCGAGCAGAAAGTAAGCGAATTACGCGGAGAGCGTATGGAAGACCTTATTTTCACTGGCTCCAGCCTATCCCAGCCGCATGGCTTTGCTGAGGTAGAGATGATTTTTGATAACTCCACGAAAATATTCGAACTGCCTTATCAAGAAGTATCGATAAAGCGCCGTCTTTACCGCTCTGGTGAAATGAGTTATTTCATGAACGGCCTGGCCTCGCGGCTAAAGGATATTCATGGCTTACTTGAAAACACGGGCCTAGCCGATTTATCGTATTCCATTATTGCTCAAGGTAAAATTGATAAGATGCTGAGCGCCGATGACAGCGAGCGGATAATCTTATTTGAGGAAGCAGCCGGCATCCGCTCCTCTCGTGAGCGCCAGCGTGAATATGAAAGAAAAATTCTTCGTGCCAAAGAAAACCTTGTGCGCATCAGTGATATAGAGCGAGAGCTGGGCAAACGCCGAGCCTACTTGCAAGTTCAAGCAGAAGAAAGCTCGCAGTTTTACAAGTTAGAGCAAGAGCTTCAAGATATTGAAATGAAACGTGCCTATCTTGAGTATAAGGATATCCTTGAAAAACAATTGCTTCTCAAAAAATCGCTGGGGGCTGCTCAAGAAGAACTGAAGAGTAGCTACATGGCCGTAGAGAAGCTACAACAAGCAGAGATAGCCCAGCAAAACAGCGGACAAAACTTAAGGCAATCTCTCTTTGATTGGGAGAAAAACAAACTCATTCTAGAAAATACGATGGCTAGCTTCTTGGAGAGAAAACAATATTTTGAAACTTCCTTAGAAGGCTATGAAGCTACAAGAAATCAGCATGCTGGGCAGGACCTAGCTGTTGAAAAGCGAAAAAATTTGATTCAAAGAGAACTTGAAACACTTAAGAAAAAAAGCATCGGCATGGCTCAGCAAGAAAAGAATTTTCGTAGCCACATTCATGGCTTCCAGCAAAAGTTACAAAAGTATCAAAAAAATTTAAGCCACCTTGAATCTACTCTTGATGAAGAGGCTGCGGCTAGTACGGCTTTAGAGGCAGAAATCCTAAATATTAATCTAGAAGAAGAGAAGCTTTTACATGAAATACAAGGCCAGTTAGATTCTTGGATAAAGACCTTTGCCAGCTTTCTCCAAAAGACTCAAGAGGAAAAAGATCTTTTATTTAAAGAATTAAAAGAGCTTAAACAAGCCAAAGCTCTAGGCATGTCTAATTTGGAAAAACCAAAGAAAAAACTTCTTACTTGGATAGATAACGTACAAGAGTTTCTTGTGGCTAAAAAAGTACAGCGTTCTGTTCTTCCAGAATTCAAAAATTTAGAGCGTGTTTCCCAGAAAAAAGCTTCTTTAGCTTTGCAAAAAAAGCGTATTCAAGTAAAGCTAGATTCTCTTATGAACAGCCAAGCAGGTCATCAGCAAAAGCTGGCTAACACGAGGAAGAAAATTGATGAAACAAAAAATTCTCTGCTCATCAAAAACGAAGAGAGCAAATCGCTTTCTGCTATGAAAAGTTACCATGAAAAAAACCAGCAAGAGCTAGCAAAACGCCAGCAAGATACTCTGCTTGAAAGCCAGCAAATACGAGAACTTTTAGAAAAATCTAAAAATCAGAAACAAAACGCGGTTACAGAAATTAAGGCTCTCAGCGAAAAAATAAAGCTAGGAAGAAAGCAGCAGCAGAGCCAGAAAAAACCAAAACTTGGCTTGGCTAAGAAACATGATGATATGGAAAGAAAGCTTGAAAGACAAAGAGAGCTTCTTCGTAAAAAGGAATTCAATCTAAGCCGAATAAAGATGAATATTGAGCTTGCTGAAAAAGATAGAGCCGCGCTCATTGAAAAAGTCAAGAACCTCTACCATGAGGATATGCTTTCTTTTGTGAAAACCATAGCCAAGAAAAAAATTGTCATCAAAAAAGGATCTGAAGCAGCCCTTGCGCTGGCTAGCAGGGAAGCCAGCCAGCAATTTCGGGCTTTTAAAGCAATTAATCCCATCGCCAAAGAAGAACTGAAAACTGCCGACACAGAATATAAAACTTTAAAAAAAGAACGCATGGATATCACCAATTCTTTGAAAAACCTCTCTGCGCTGAATACGAAGATAGAGTTAAAGTCGAAAAAGTTGCTTACAAAAACATTTAAGGTTATCAACAAAAACTTTGCCCAAATTACGGCTACGCTTTTCCCTCAGGGCAGAGGACATTTAGAGCTTGAGTACTCTCGAAACCCGGCGGAAAGAAAGGCTAAGATTTTTGTACAGCCTCAAGGAAAACAGGTTAAGAAACTCAATCTTTTTTCTGGGGGCGAGAAAACGCTTATTATGCTAGCCTTGATGTTCGCTATTTTCATGACCCGGCCCTCCATTTTCTGCATTTTAGATGAGGCTGATGCCGCCTTAGATGATGAGAATCTTTCTCAGTTTGTGAAACTTATCGAAAAGTTTAAAGGAAAGTCGCAAGTCCTGCTTATTTCCCATAACAGGAAAACCTTCCAATCCTTTGAATATATTTATGGGGTTACTATGCGGGGGGGGATTTCAAAAGTATTTTCGTTAAAAGTAGATGAGTAAGCTTATCTAGAAAACTTGATTTGACACTAATCAATGCCAAGCATAATCCCCAAGCATAATCCCCAAGCTCCAAGCCCCAAGCTTCTCTTGCGTTTGAGGCCTTAGCCTGTTTTTTATTAAATATTTTTATAACTTCTTAATTAAGACTATTATACTTCATATAAAAATACTTCATATAAAACACTTCTATAAACATGGAACTTAAAAAGAAAATCTCCCAGAAGGCATCGTATTATAGACGTTACTTAAAGCGTATATTTTCTAAAGTGCTTTTAGCTAAAGTTCCGCCGCATAACATAGCTATGGGCTTTGCTGTGGGTATTTTCATTGGACTTTCTCCTATTCTCGTGTTTCAAATAATACCTGTCTTGGCTATTTGCATGAAAATGCGCTATAGCAAATTGGCTGGGTTCATTTCTGTTTTTATTACGAATCCGTTTACGTTTATCCCCATATATCTCTTTAATCTTTCTGTCGGAGCTTTTTTGTTGGGAAGCTGGATAGATGTGGATATTGGAAGTTTTCAAAAAGCTATTTACAATGTTTCGATATCTTCTTTTCTTAATCTTGGGCAAGACACTATTATTGCCTTTGTAGCAGGAAGCCTCTTGGTGGCTACGCTAGCTAGCCTAGTAACGTATTGGGTTATGCGTTTTTTCATTATCTCTTGGCGGAAGAACCGAGAAGAGTTGTTGAAGAAATTAGCGGTGCAGCAACTTCGGCATCCCTATGCATTGCTGAACAAAAAAATATTAACCAAAGCTAAAAAAAACAGGGCTTTCAGTAAAAACTCAGCTAGAAAGAGCTAATTGAAAAAGTGAGTGTTTGTTGCTTGAAATCGGGGAGCTTTAACTTTAGCTGCCTCTTTTTGCTGTAAAAACAAAAAGATGATATATATTTTGAATATGTTATGTAGTATAGAGGCTATTAAACTGCAGATATTCAAGGCTTAAGCCAACGCCCCAGACAGTGGCTGCAGTGGCAGCAGCTTCCTTTCTATTTTTTTGCTGAAGCTGTATTTCGATATACACTTCTTCTTTAGTTAAGAGGGTCTTAAGCTTTTTATATTCTAGCTTCGTGAGGTTTTTTCTGTTTGTAATCGAGACGAGCGGCGAAGCGTTTTCAAGAAAAGATTTTTTCAAGAAATGAATAGAAATTTCATTTTCGTTTAGGTCTTTAGCTGTTTTGCCAATGGCCATAACTATTCTTCCAACATTAGGGTCGCCGCCTTGCAGAGCTGTTTTGACTAAGGGAGAGTTAATAACACCTTTGGCTATAGCTTTATTTTCTTTATAATTCTTAGCGCCACTTAACGTAAGTTCAAGGATGCGTTTTGTGCCTTCGCCATCGGAAACAATTTTTTTAGCTAAGTTTAAGGCTAGCGACTCAAATTTATTTAAGAAAAGCTTCTCATCGGCTTTATGTTTAAGTGTGACGCCGCTTTTGGCACTCGCTAAGATAAGCGCTGTATCACTGGTGGAGGTGTCGCTGTCTACCGAGATAGCATGGAAGCTAGTTTCGCTGGCTTGTTTTAAGATCCTTTGAAGCTGCGTAGCGCTTGCCTTCACATCGGTAAAAAAATAGGCGAGCATCGTGGCCATATTCGGCTCTAGCATGCCAGCGCCTTTTACAACGCCAAGTATTTTTACCTTCCTAGGCGGAGCGGCTTGTTTTTCGAGGGCTTTCTTAGCAGGGCTAGCACTTGCACTTGGCATGCCATGTTCATGATGCGCTGGAAGCAGGAATTCTATGGAAGCGCATTTTATCGATTTATCGGTAGTAAGGATAGCGTTTGCAAAATCGATAATGGACTTGGTCTTGCTACTTTTTTCTTTTTTCAGCTTAGGTAGGCTTTCAATGATTTTTTGAACAGCAAGCCTTTCGCCGATACGACCGGTGGAAGAGGGGAACACCCACTGAGACTTAGGAAGAGCAAATTCTTTAGCCACAGCCTTGCAAATTTTCTTGCAATCACGATAGCCTTGTTTGCCGGTAAAAACATTGGCATGCCCAGAATTTACCAGCAAGGCCTGAACTTTCCCCGATAGAATATGCTCTCTGCCAAGCTTTATGGGAGCTCCAACTATGGAATTTTTGGTAAAGAGAGCCGCCGCTGTTACGGGCTTATCGCTGTAGGCTAAGCCTAAATCCTTGCTCTTCGATTGCTTCAAGCCGGCTGTTACGCCAGCAAAGCTAAAGCCATCAATTTCAATAACTTTGGAAAGAGGAGTTTCGGAGAGCTTCTGCATGGCTTGTTTTGCTTGGAGCTTAGTATATCATAGCTCCTTGCTAGCTATGAAGTATTTTAATAGGATTTCTGCTTAGGTAGCAAGGTAATCCAAGCCAATAAAAATAGAGCGAATCCATCCCAGCCTTTTCTTGAAACTTTCTGGGGGGCAGAAGCTAGCTGGACGATGCGTAAGATGCGTAAGATGCGTAAG
>JAUXHF010000379.1 GCA_030621685.1 Spirochaetota bacterium | reverse complement strand
AGACCGCTTGGCCTCCGACTTTATTGGTCTAACTCGGCTTCTGTGCTAAGTTGTTTTATTTTTTTGTCTTGATATTTCTCGACAAAATTGGCCATGCCCAAGGCCATCTGAAGAATAGGCGCTTTGAAGGCTTGGCTATAATGGCTGGGCAGCTGCCGGTAGGCTGCTAAGACTTAATCGCTACGATGCAGTAAGTCATATTCAAAAGAGAGCAGGTCGTTTGTATCTGCTGGGTTAGGTTTCTTTTTTTTTTCAAGCATGCGTAACCATGATCGATAGGCCTCCGCAGGTTTATTTTGCTTGTAAAGGCGGGCAAATTGCCGAAGCAAAAGAACTTTATTGAAGTCGGCAAGGCCCAAGGTGTCTTCAAGGCTATCTAAAATGCGGCAGATAAGATAAGCTAGCCCCACAGCAAGGTAGTCTGCGGCGGGGAGAACTTGTATGGTCATGGCAAAGGTACGGCTTACTTTGGGCAGGAAAAAGTCCACTAGCTCTTTGCCGGATTGCCCAAAGGCAGCTATTGCAGCTATTTTTTGGGATTTTTGAGGCTTGGAGTGTTGCTTGTTATGCATAGCATTTTATTTTCTGGCTAGCTTCCTACTTAAATTTTCTGGCTAATTTCTCTGGCTAATTTCTGGCTAATTTCTGGCTATTTTGCGAGTTGCGAGTTATAAGCTAGGAATCAGAAGTGCTTAGGTGATATGGAATGGGGAGGCGAATTTTCTAGGTTTGGGCATGCTAGTTTCTTTAGGGGGAGGGCTTGGCAGAAGCATCTCCACGGGGAATTGAACCCCGGTTGCCAGGATGAAAACCTGGTGTCCTAACCACTAGACGATGGAGACAAAGAAAATGAGCCGCGATGGGTTCGAACCACCGACCCACGCCTTAAAAGGGCGTTGCTCTACCAACTGAGCTAGCGGCCCGCTAGCATTTAAATTTAAAAAATTGTTAGCGTTTTAAATGCAAACAGTGAAAACTTGGCTTGAAATTTAGCCTTACTAGCTAGCCTGCTAAGGCGGAGCAGCAAGGGCAAAGCTTAGGTACAGCTTTCTAACGTGCCAAAAAACA
>JAUXHF010000386.1 GCA_030621685.1 Spirochaetota bacterium | reverse complement strand
ACAGCCTCTTCACATTCAATAACCTCACCCGTGCCAGCCAGCAACAAAAGATGCTTTTTGTCGGCCAGCAGAAGCATGGCCTCTAAGCGGCGCAGATACTTGTCGCTACGCCATTCTCTGGTAAGCTCTATGCTGGCACGCAGCAGATCACCTTGATATTGTTCAAGTTTTTTTTCGATACGCTCAAATAGCGTTAAGGCATCGGCCACCGCACCGGCAAAGCCGGAAAGCACACTCCCCTTATACAAAGTACGCACTTTACGTGCCTGCGATTTCATAATTTCATGCCCCATACTTACTTGGCCATCGCCAGCCATGGCAATGCCTTTTGCTTTGCGTACAGCTACAATAGTTGTGCTTCTCAGCCTTTTTTCTTCTTTCATAAAAACCATATCTTTATATATAAAACTATATCTTTATATTCTATCTTTGCGTATTTTACACTCGTACATACTTTTTCATATTTATACTCGTAAATTTTGAGAACAAGCGGAAATTTAATATAATTATATCCTTAATTCGTATAAATTCTCGTTAATTACTTACTTTCTTTTACGTTGAAACGTAAAAGAAGTATATAAAAAAATTATATTGTATACTATTATGGGTTTTATGAAAGTCTAAAATCACAATTTTCACAGAAATCAAAAAAAGAAGTTTTTATAGGAAGCCTTACTGCATGAAAAAATATAACCTGCTTATTACAGCTTACAGCCTAACACAGAAAATAAACAAGAACCTTCCACAAAGCCTTTCTAGCTTACGTTTGTTGCTGATAGCGCTGTTTTTAGCTGCCTTTAGCAGTAGCAGCATTTTGCATGGGCAGTCGCAGCCAAATTTGAAAGTTTGGGATAGCGTGCGAAATCAGGCCAAAGGGCAAACCGTGTATTTTTCAGCTTGGGGTGGTAGCGAAAGCATCAACGCCTACATACGCTGGGCAGCCGATGAAATTGAGAAAGAATATGGCGTTCTTCTAAAACACGTTAAGGTAAGCGATATTGCTAGCGTGGCCGCACAGGTTTTAAGCGAAAA
>JAUXHF010000373.1 GCA_030621685.1 Spirochaetota bacterium | reverse complement strand
TTAAAAAAAACTATGGGATAAGAGAAGCCAGCGCTCACAAAAATTTGGGCCGTTTCTTCAAAGGAAAGGAGATGCATCACAGGCTTTAAGGCATGTTGTTTTCGGCTAACTTCAAGAGTATTGTAGCCACGCTGAAGCTTGAAAATGCTATGTTGTTCATCAAAAAAATCATATACTCCGGAGGATAAAGAACTTTCGCTAAGCGGAGCGCTGTCTGCCGGAGCGCTGTCTGCCGGAGTGTTATCTGCCTTTTGTGAGAATGTATTTTGGGCGGACATGGCTGTTTTTTCTGCTACAATAACCATGGCCCCATTGCTGAGTTTTGCCATGAGCCTATGCAAAAATTGTTTTTTTTCTGGTATTCGTAAAAACTGCAGGCTATAGAGTAAGGTGGCTATATGCAGAGGCTGTTTTTTTTTCTGCTTTCCTAAGAAGCTAAAAACATCTTTTTGGCGAAGGTCGGCATGTTTAAACTGCAAACTTAGCCTAGGTTTTAAGGTTTTAATACTGGCAGCATTGGTTTTAGCAGCTGATTTTGCAAGCGTTTTCTTCTTTTCTTCTGTAGCGTCTTGCTTGGCGGCGGCTATCATCGGCTTTGATGAATCGATGCCGTAGATGTCTATTTTGCTTGAAGATGCGGATTTTTTGCCTGTTTTCGCAGAAAAGAGGAAATTTTCATGCTGGAGAAGACTTTGCTGAAGCAAGGCATGAATTTTTTGATGGAGCTGCAGGGCATAGCCTCCACGAGAACAGCCGAAATCGGCAATGCCTACATTAAAAATTGGGGTTTTGGAAGTTTTCCTAAGCAAACCTTTTCTTGTCTTCTTGGCTGGAGCAAAAGCAGAGGAGAGTATTTTCTTAAGATGCAGCAGGCTTAAATCTATGGCCATTTGGGTGGTTTCTCGGTAAGAGGGAATGGAACGTTTTGCCATATCAGGAAAAACGTCAGCTACGGCCTTAGAGAATTTGAAGACTCCTTCGGCATCCAAAGCCGGGTTTCGTTTTTTGCGAAAAAGATCATCATGTTTGCTTTTCGCCCATGTTTGGTTCATATTGTTTTGTTTCATATTGTATTGTTTTTATCTTGTATTATTTTTATATTGTTTTGTTTCATATTGTTTTGTTTTTATCTTGAATAGCTTGGC
>JAUXHF010000134.1 GCA_030621685.1 Spirochaetota bacterium | reverse complement strand
CCTTCAAAAAGCAGTGGTTCTAAATTTGCACGTGCAGAGTAAATAGCGGCAGTATGTGCCGCCGGGCCCGACCCGATGATGATGACTTTATTCAAGAGAGTGTATGTATCTATGAGCGCTTAAAAAGAGAAGCTCTAGCTTTTCTTGCTTGGGGGATCTTCTTTAAGCTTTGTTTCTTTATTAAATCTGGGCCGCAAATCTGGGCCGCTCATGCCATCGGGAAATCCGGGGAAATTCTCGACTTCGGTAGTGGTGGTAAGCTGCCCGCCAGCGGCAATGCCACCGGCATTCAGTCCTTCAAAAAGCAGTGGTTCTAAATTTGCAGGTGCAGAGTAAATAGCGGCAGTATGTGCCGCTGGGCTGGGCCCGATGATGATGACTTTATTCAAGAGAAGCGTATGTATTATGAGGGCTTAAAAAGAGAAGCTCTAGCTTTTCTTGCTGGGGGGATCTTCTTTTAGCTTTGTTTCTTTATCTTTGCTGATTTCTTTGGTAGAGCTTTGATTGGTATCAATACCCTTCTCGAATTCACGTTTTGCTTGTCCGAATGAGCGGGCTATTTTCGGAATAGCTGTAGCTCCAAATAACAACACGACTATGGCTAAGATAATTATTAATTCTGTTCCACCTATGGCTCCCATGGCTTTGCTCCTTATGCAGTTTGGCAGTTTGCGTAATTTTTTGTTTCTAAGAAATTTTT
The DNA here is from genome assembly GCA_030621685.1 of Spirochaetota bacterium. Classification (GTDB taxonomy): domain Bacteria; phylum Spirochaetota; class UBA12135; order COTS27; family COTS27; genus JAUXHF01. Next base: position 5,046 of record JAUXHF010000134.1, on the reverse strand, counting down.
ATACAATGGAAGTCATGGCTAGGTATTAAGTATTAAGTATGAAGGTCTTCACAAAGTATCTTCATATAAGTTAATCGTAACAGCTAGATTGACAACTCATTTTGATTATAGCATATATTAAATTATTCTTTGGATTAAATTCACTGCTTAGAAAAACCGTGCCTGCTTGTTTAAAAGCCTATTTCATATTTTCTTGGCTTTAGGGGGAGCTTTAGAAAGGGCTTTGGAGCGGGCTTTCTGTGATTTGCTAGCCTTTTTCCCTGTAGAAACCTTGCTGGGACCACTAAGGCTACTTTTTTTATTTTTATTATTTTTAGTAGGAAATTTTGCCGGTATTTTTGCCGGTATTTTTGTTGAGCTATTTTTTTGTAAGCGACTTTTTAAGCGAGGCAGGGAAGGAGTAGGGCTAGCCAGCTTCTTTTTTACTCTCTTTGGTTTTTTTTTGCTGCTTGCGCTGGCAAGGGATTTTTTTGTTGTTGTTTTAGCTATGAATTTCCTTGTATTCGAGGGCGGTTTTTTTAAGTTGAAATTTTCTACTTCACGAGAGATGTGGTCTAAGTAGTTCATGGCCTTCAAATACATGTCTCGCATTTCCCGATAGACTTTACCGGCACGGCGGAAAAAAGATGGGAGATCTTTTGGTTTTATGAAGAGCAGTACGGCTAAAGCAATAAGCAGAAATTCGAAGAGTCCTATGCCAAACATGTTGAAAGACCAAATAAAGTATTTTTAGAAAGAAAGCCGGCAGGGCTAACGTTAGGTGTTCTTCATAAGAATAAGTGAATATTGAAAACTATTCACCAAAACGAAAAATTTTTGCTAAAAAAAGCATGAGAAAATATAACAGAGCTAAAGGCAGGGCGATGCTAATAAGCGATAGCGGATCTGGCGGCGTGAGAAGCGCCGAAACGACCACTATTCCCACCAGCACAAAACGCGAGGATTGCCAAAGCCGTTTGCGTTTTATGATGCCCAGCATCATAAGCACGAAGAGTACCAACGGCACTTGGAACATTATCAGGGCTACGAAAATAAACTGGAAAATAAAGAAGATGTTCTTCTCAAAATTCAAAAGCACGCCAATGTTCTCTGGGAGAAACCCTGCGCTGGTAAGGAAGCTTATGCTTAGCGGCAAAATTTTGCCATAGCTGTAATACAGGCTTACTATCACCAAGAAAAAACTAGCTATTAATATATAGCTCATGAAACTTTTTTCTTTATAGGTAAGGGCAGGAAAGAGGAATTTTAGCACTAAAAAAAGATGCAAGGGAAAGGTTAAAATAAGGGAAAGCAAGAAAGATATTTTCATCTTTACAAAGAAGCCTTCTAGAATTCCCGTGATATACAGGATATCTTTAGATTGCGAGGATTGAAGACTAAGAAAAGGCTTGGAAAGAAAATCTACGGCTGGCTCATAAAGGAATAAGGCCAATATGAAGCCTATGGCTAAGGCCGCGCAAGAGATAATTATGTAAAGACGTAATTCTGATATATGCTCTAAGAAACTCATCTCTTTTTCAAAGGCCTTGCCGTTCATGGAGGCTTTCTTCGTTTGGAAAATTTTTCTTAGCATCTTGCCTTGTATGTGTGTTGGTTCAATAAAAATGTATATTCAAGAATGTATAGTATAAACATAAAACGAAGAGGAATGAAGTAAATTGCTTTGCGAGATGGAAATTGTATCGATAATTTTTTCTGCTAAGAAACGAAGGAAGACGAGAAATATAACTGATAACTCAGCCTAGGGTAGCTACACTATAGTATGATAGAAGCATGGCTGGAGATAAAAGCATTGTAATCAAAAACAGATTAAAAATCTGTTAGAGATAGAAGAGGTACTTTTTTTGAAGATGAACGATAAGAAGAGGGCTGCATGCATGAAGAAACTTCGCCATATTCATGGCGAGGAGATCTATGATAGCAAGCTGATGCGCACATGTTATGCCACCGATGCCTCCATCTATAAGGAAATGCCGATGGCCGTGGTAAAGCTGAAGAGCGAAGCGTCTTTGCAAAAACTGGTGAAACTGGCCTTTGAAGAGAAGTTTGGTCTCATCCCTCGGGGCGCTGGTACTTCGCTAGCGGGGCAGGTGGTAGGCGCGGGAGTGGTAATTGACTTTAGCTGTTACCAAAACAAGCTGTTAGAGTTTTCTAAAGAGGAGGCTTTTGCATGGGCAGAGCCGGGGATTATCAGAAATGATTTGAATAGGCTGCTTGCCGATGAAGGCGTTTTTTTTGCACCCGAGACGGCCACGGCTAGCCGGGCATGCATTGCTGGCATGATTGGCAATAATTCTTGTGGCGCTAATTCACTGATCTATGGAAGCACAAGGGAACATGTTCTTGCCTTAGAAGGCTTTCTTAGCGATGGCTCTAAAGTTACTTTCGCTGAGCAAAGCCCTTTTGAATATGCGGCAAAGGTTCGGCTTGGAAAAAAAGCAGGGGCAACGTTAGAACATAAAATTTATGCTAAGCTGCACCAGCTACTGGGAAACAAGAAGCATCAGAGAAGTATAGAAGAAAACTTCCCTGCGCCATCGATAAAAAGACGTAACCATGGCTACGCTATAGATTCCTTGTTAGAGATGCAGCCCTTCAAAAAAGATGGGCGTCCTTTCAACCTTTGCAGTCTTCTAGCTGGCTCGGAGGGTACGCTTTTTTTTATTAGCAAAGCAAAGCTAAGGCTTATGCCCTTGCCTGAAAAAGCTATGGCGCTTGTGGCAGCACATTTTAAAAGCGTTGATGAGGCCTTGCGAGCAAACATTTTAGCCTTAAAGCATGCCCCCAGCGCTTCGGAGCTAATAGATAGCCATATTTTGGAATGTACGAAACTTAATATTTTGCAGAAGGAAAATAGAAGTTTTGTTGAAGGTGATCCCGGGGCTATCTTGATAGTAGAAAAAAGAAGCAAGAGCTTAGCAGAAACTAAAAACAAAATTGAGCGTATCATAGAAGATTTCCAATCGGCAGGCTTAGGCTACGCTTACCCAGTGCTTGTTGGCGAGCAAGCTAGCAAGGTTTGGGAACTTAGGCGTAGCGGCTTGGGGATACTCTCTAATATGCCAGGCGATAGTAAGCCTATTGCCCTTATTGAAGACACGGCGGTGACTCCAGAGGACTTGCCGGCCTATATTGCTGAATTAAACGAGGGCCTTGCGCTGCTGGGACTCTCCTGCGTACACTATGCCCATGCTGGGGCAGGAGAGCTGCATCTTAGGCCTATTCTTAATTTAAAGGAGGCTGGGGGAGTGCGTCTTATGAAAAAAGTGGCCAGCGAAGCGGCGGCTCTCGTGAAAAAATACGGCGGCAGTTTAAGCGGCGAACATGGCGATGGCCGATTGCGCGGTTCTTTCATAGAGTTTATGTACGGCAAAGAAGTTTATGAGCTGCTAAAAGAAGTAAAGAAAATTTTCGATGTCCATAATATTTTTAATCCCAATAAGATAATAGACGTTCCGCCATTAGATACCCAGCTACGATATACGCCGGGTGAAAGTTTAGAGCAGCCCAAGACCTACCTTGACTTCTCGGCCTACAAGGGCATGCTTCGTTTGGCAGAGATGTGCAATGGCTCGGGAGAATGCCGGCGCTCGCATGGCAGTGGGGGGCAGACGCAGGCGCAGGCGCTTATGTGTCCTAGTTTTATGCTTACGTTAGACGAGGCTCATACAACAAGGGCGCGGGCTAATGTGCTGCGAGAGATGTTGAAAAAGCCTGGTGCCATGCAGGAAATGGGAAAGAAAGGCGAAGGATCTGACATGATTTTAGCGGCCTTAGATCTCTGTGTTTCGTGTAAGGGTTGCAAAAGTGAGTGTCCCTCAAGCGTGGATATGGCCAGCATGAAGGTAGAATATTTGGCAGCTTATATCGATAAGAATGGCGCCAGCTTGCGCCAGTTTGCTTTTGCTTATTTGCCCAATTTTGCGCAAGCGCTTTCTAAGCTACCGGGGTTTTTTAGCTTGGCTCTGCAAAGTATCTTGGCCGGGCTTATCAAAAAAATCTTAGGCATAGCTCCGGAAAGAAGCCTGCCTAAGGTAGCGCCTGTTCCCTTTCATGCTTGGCTGAAAAAGCAAAACCGTGGGGCATCAAAGAAAAGCGTTCGTTCTTTTAAGCCCCTTCATGGAGCAGTAGCGCCTGTTCTTTTTATAGATGAGTTTTCTAATTTTTTTGATATAGGAAATGCAAAAGCCTGCTATCAGCTTTTCACAAACTTAGGTCTTTCATTTTCTATAGCGCCGATTAAAGATAGCGCTCGCAGCCTTATTTCTAAAGGCTTTTTAAAACAAGCGGCTAAGCTTTCAGAAAAAAATGTTTTGGCCTTAAAAGATGTAATAACGCAAAAGCGGCCATTGGTGGGCATAGAGCCTTCTGCCATCTTAGGCTTTCGTGATGAGGGAATTGGGTTGCTGCGAGGAGCCTTGCAAGCAGAAGCAAAAAAAATAAGCGAGCATGTGTTTACCTTAGAGGAATTTATAGCCTTAGGCTTACGGCATGGTTTTATTTCAAGAGATAAATTTAAGAAATATGCGAAGCGTGTGCTGGTACATATTCATTGTCATCAGAAGACCTTAACGAGAAAAGAGAGTACGGTAGCAGCGCTCTCGTTAATTAGCGAGCAGTCGGTAAAAGTTTTAGCTACGAGTTGTTGTGGAATGGCTGGCTCTTTTGGTTATGAAAAAGAGCATTACCGAGCATCTATGGGCATGGCAGAGCTACGGTTGTTTCCTGCCTTCGACCTCCTTCGGAAAAAAGAGCAAGAGCAAGAACAAGAGCAAGAACTTATGGTGGCTACGGGGTTTAGCTGTCGTGAGCAGCTGTGGCATGGCAGAAAAGCAAAAGTTCTTTCTACGGCAGAGGCTTTGCTACAAGGTGTTCTGGTTTAAAAAAACTAAGAAAAGCATAGCGGCATTCTGCTTAACGCATGCCCGGCCTTAATAAGATTATACATGCTTACGAGCTTATTTGGGCGGCGGCCGTAGCGGCTTGGGCGGCGGCCGTAGCGGCCTTTTGCAGCGAGAAATATTCAAATGAATAAAATTTTTTTAG
>JAUXHF010000236.1 GCA_030621685.1 Spirochaetota bacterium | reverse complement strand
TACAGGTAGCTGGTTAAAGAAATGGGCATGCTCTGCTGGCAAGGATGAAGCTAGTAGCTTCGCTAAAGTTTGCTTGAGCGCGGCTTGTAGCAGCTGGCTGAGGTCTTTTTCGGGAGAACGAAAAAAAACTTCTTGCGAAACTTCTTGCATGAGTTACTAGCAGCAATCAAGCATACGTTTGCTATAAAACGAAATTGACAACAAGGCCTTTTAGCGAAATAAGTTTGCTTGCTATCTTTAGTTTATCCTGATGCGTTTCACGGACAAGCATCAACAAAGAATTTAACTCTTTATTGATAACGGTTATTACATGAAATTCTTTTTCTAAAGATTCGTTCATGGTTTTCATTCTAAATTTGTCAATGCCATAGGTTTTTGTGGTGGTAAGTTTTAGAATATCTTTCATGCTTTGCTTATAGAGTAGGTAGGTTTTAAGCGAAGGATTATTGATAAGCCTATCGCCAATAGAATTAAGCTGGCCAACAAGGCTAGCTGTTTTGGCTCGCATCTCAAGATAGGCTTTTTCATCAGCAGATACAAGCTCCCTGTTAAGCGCTGGGGCCTGCGTTGCCGCTGAAGTTTCTGCTCTATTTGTTTCTAGCAAGTCCGTGAAGCTCGTGATATCCGAAGCATACTCATCGCTGTTTCTAGGCGATGTTTTTTTCTTGCTAATAGATTTATGAGCCACAGGCCCTGCTAATCTTTGTTTTACAATAGCTTGGAACATAATTTAAAAACTGAACAAATTAAAAACGAGGAAATTAAAAACGAGCAAATTTAGATGTTTTTTTCTAAGCGTAGCTGTTATCTGTTCTTACAAACTTTCGATAATAAATGGCCAAGGGTCAATGCTTTTTCGGCCGATTTTTATCTCAATATGTAAGTGATTTCCAGTGGAACGCCCGGTGCTACCCACCAAGGCAATGATTTCTCCTTTTTTGACACTCTGGCCAACTTTAACCAGAGCCTCGCTATTATGAGCGTAAAGAGTTCGAAACCCCATGGCATGCTTGATGCCAATTACATTTCCAAAATAAGGACTTTCATCGCTAAGGTAGACCATGCCATCGGCTAAGGCTACAACTTTTGTATTTTTTGGGGCGGCTATATCAATGCCCAAATGTGTCTCTAAAGAGCCGCTAAATGGAGAAAAGCGTGGTCCAAAACTGGAAGTTTTATAGCCAAGACTGTCTTTTAAGGGCCAGCCATTGGGGATTACTTGCGAGAGCTGTCCTTTTAGCTCTAAATAATTTTCCAAATCCAGAGTATGCTCTGCAATAACAGCATAGCGTTCTCGATTTTTCAGCAGCTCTTGGTATACTTTTTTGCTTCGCTTGGTAAGCTTAGCCGATTGGTCATTGAAAGTAGCATGCAGGTTAGCTAAGAGGTTTTCCTCGAAGGCATCTAGGGGCAAAGACTCTAGAATTTCATGATTGCTGGTAGAAGCATCCTTTGTGCTAGCCCTTAAAGAAGATTTGAATTGGCTTTCAGTTTGAGAAGCCCATAAAGATTCGGCTTTGAAATTGCCCAGGATTTTAAATATTTCGGATATCTGCGATTCATAACTCTTATGAAAGGTATTTACTTTTTCGGCGCTGTCTACCAGCTTTGTAAGCTGGGCATGTAATCCCTGCTCTCGTAGTTCTTCTTTAAGGAGTATTGCTTTTTTTTGCGAATACTGAGAGAGTTGCAGAAATGAAAAATACGATAGCAAGCCAAGTATGAATAAGAGCATGCTTATACTAAATATACTCAGTGAAGTTTGCTTTGAATCTGCTTTTTTTGGGGAGGAAATGACCATAATAATACGTTTAGCAAATATTTTTTTACTAAACGAGAATGTTTTTTTTGTGGTCTTGAGGAGTTTAGGCAAAGATAACTCTTTCTTTTTCCACCGCCTAAGCGCAGAAAGCATGATGCTAAGCCGGGCTTTCAGCCTGGCCTTACTAAGTTTACTCAGCCTATAAAAACGCCTCAGTCTTAACCGAAGAAGAAAATACTGTTTGTTTAAAAATGTCATTTTTATATCTACATACAATAAAGAGTATGAAACTCTTGATAGTTAAGTATCGCTATCTTTTAAGCATGGGTAAAGAAAAAACTAGATGAAGTCTGATTTTCATACATACGGGAGAACACCGTTTGTTTAAAAATGCCTTTTCATAGCTACATATAACAAAGGGTATGAAACTCTTGCTAGGAAACTCTTAATAATTAAGTATGGCTATCTTTTAAGGGCAAGAAAAATGAGGAGGTCTAATTTTTGAGAATATTGATGATTTGGCTAAGTGTTTGTTTAAGATTATTACGAGAGACAATCATATCAAGAAAGCCATTTTCCAAGAGAGATTCAGCGGATTGGAAGTTTTTAGGAAGTTTTTGTTTTACGGCTTCTTGAATAACGCGTGGTCCTGCAAAGCCAATTTGCGTGCGCGGTTCGGCTATGATGATATCGCCTAAAGAAGCAAAAGAAGCGGTAACGCCGCCCATGGTGGGCTGAGTGATAATTGAGATGAAAGGCGAGCCTGCCTTACTGAGCATAGATGTGCCGGCGCTAGTTTTGGCCATTTGCATCAGCGAGAGAATTCCTTCATGCATGCGTGCTCCGCCAGAGCGGGCTACAGAGATAAAGGGGATTTTTTTATCGGCGGCCATTTTCATGGCCAAAAAAATACGCTCGCCCACTACCGAGCCCATGCTTCCGCCAATGAAGCTAAACTCCATGACGCTAAGCAAGATGGGGATATCGTTAAGCGTGGCTCTGCCAACTTTTACGGCCTCATCAACTTGCAGTTTTTTTTGCAGCAAACTTATTTTATCTTTATAGCTATTACCGGCGGTTTTGAATTCTAGGGGATCGCTGGTTTTTATTTGGCTAAACAGTTCTTTGAAACTGTTCTTGTCGCTGAGCAGTGAAATCCACTTATCTGTAGAGATGGTTAAATGCTCATCGCATTTCAGGCATACGTAAGAGTTTTTCTCTAGCTGCTCTATGGAAAGCTGGCTGAGGCAGTTTTCGCATTTCACCCAAGTTCCTTGCGGAATACGTGTTTCTGTGCGGTCTTCTAAGGTTTTTACGTTAGTGTATTTCGGCCTGTCTAGCCAGCTTTCATAATCATTGTTGTTTTGCCCATCGGGGCTATCTATATTATTTTGCATGGTCACTCATTATCTGCTTAGCTACTATATTATTTTGCATCTACCCGCGGTATAGTTATTCCTACCTTGTTAGATATATCATCCA
>JAUXHF010000221.1 GCA_030621685.1 Spirochaetota bacterium | reverse complement strand
CGAGGCTATCGGGATAAAATCGTTCACGCGTTCAGTGAAACGTACCAGTACGAAAAGAAAAATTAAAACAAAAAGAATGCTTGCGAGCGTAAGCAGAAATTTTTTAAGAATGTATTTTTATAAGATAAGCATGACTGCTAGCTTCATAGCTGTTCTTTATCTATGTTTGATTGTTTTATATACTGTTCTTAAGATTTTTCGCTCGTTTCTTTTCAGAAGAAAAGAGTGTTCTAAAAAGAAAAGCCTTTATAGCACGCTTCCTTCAATTCTTGTTTTTCCTTTGCTTTTTCTTTGCCTCTTCTTTGCTCTTTGTAAGCTAGGAAAAAGTAGCTCAACTAATTCGTTTAAGCTGCCTACAAAGCTAGGCCGCAAAGAGGCCCTGACCTTGGCAGGAATTTCATCATAATCAACTTTGTTCGCCTTTGGAAGAAAAACATTTTTTTTGCCTGCCCGGGCAGCCGCAATAAGTTTTTCACGAATGCCTCCCACCGGCAAAATAGCTCCGCTTAGCGTAAGCTCGCCGGTCATAGCCGTATGGGCGGGCATGCTTTGCTGAAGAGCTAAAGATAGAAGCGCCGAGGCCATAGCAACACCAGCCGAAGGGCCATCTTTAGGCACAGCTCCAGCGGGAATGTGAAGATGGATTTCTTGCTCTAAGCGATGAACATAACTAGCCGCCATAGAAGAAGTTTCAGCCTTATTTGAAAACTTCCTCTCTTCGCCAGCATGCATGCTGTAATCGCGCAAGAACCTACGCGCCGCGCTCAGGGCAATCATCGCCGATTCTTGCATAACATTGCCAGCATTGCCAGTAAGGCGAAAATCAACTCGCCTGCCCAGCCATGGCTTCATGGGAGTATGCAGGCTTGCCTCGGCATCAGCTTGCCGGCGTAGTTCTTCTCTGCTCGGTTCATGGGAAAGAAACGCCATAGCTTCAATATACAAAGTGCTTCCACCAAGCTCGGTCCATGCAAGGCCGCAAACCACGCCAATATGATCTGCTATTTCATCATCGTCACGGAAAATAGTTTTGCCCAAATACTTTTGCAATTGTAGCTCATCTATGACAACTATTTTTTTACTCTTTTTTAAAGTTTTTGGCTGCTTGCCATCTTTATCCATGACCAAATTAAAAGCAATTTTTCGACACAGTTTGCCAAGCATTTTCTCGAGGCTTCGCAAGCCAGACTCTCGAGCGTAGCCGCTTAATAGCTTCTCCACTACTTTAGATTCCAAACGCAAAGTGTTCTGCCTTAATCCGTTTTGCTTTTCTAACCTGGGAAGAAGATGCCTCTTAGCAATAATCATCTTCTCGGCATCTGTATAGCCAGAAACCTCTATCACCTCCATTCTATCCAGCAGGGGCCTTGGAATGTTATGCAAAGAATTGGCTGTTGTCACAAAGAATATCTTAGAAATATCAAAACTTAAGTCTAAATAATGATCGCGGAAATAAGCATTCTGCTCGGGGTCAAGAACCTCTAAGAGCGCTGAAGCCGGGTCGCCTTGATAGCTCACCGCCATTTTGTCTATTTCATCCAAAACAATAAGGAGGTTCCTGCTTTTTTTGTTTTTTAAAGCCTGGATGATTTTCCCCGGCAAGGCCCCCACATAGGTGCGCCGATGCCCTTTTATTTCTGCTTCATCCCGCATGCCGCCTAAAGAAAAGCGGAAAAACTCACGATTGCTGGCTATCGCCATGCTCTTAGCCAAAGAGGTCTTCCCCACCCCAGGTGGGCCCAGCAAACAGAGTATTGATCCAGCAGACTCGCCCTTCAAACGTTCTACTGCTAAAAATTCCAATACCCTTGCCTTCACCTCTTTCATGCCGTAGTGATTTTTATCTAGGCTGCGTTTTAAGGCCGGAAAAGATTTTGTATGTATGGGCGCATCTAGCCCCCAAGGAAGACTAAGGATGTTATCAAGGTAGTTTTTCGACACAGCGTACTCTGAAGATTGCGGGCTGTACAATGCCAGTTTCCCCATCTCTTCTTCAACTACTTTTTTCGCTTCTTGGCTAAGCTTAATTTCTTTAACTCGCTGCAGCATTTTTTCGCGCAACAAAGTATGCTCATCGCGCTCAAGGCCAAGCTCTTTTTTTATATATTTTAACTGTTCCTGTAAAAAAAACTTTCGTTGATCGGTAGATACCTTTTTTTCTACCGACTCGCTTATCTCTTTTTGAACCCGAAGCACCTCTACCTCTTTATGCATGAAGTGTAGCGTCCTAATCAATCGCTCTTTAAAATTATGGATTTCGAGCAAGGTTTGAAGTTCATCTCGGGAAATACTCATGAGATGGCCGGGAATTTGGTTGATGAATAAGGCCGGTGAAGAAGGCACGCTACGCCCAATAAAAATTTTCATCTCCTCGGCAAAAATAGAGTTCAGCGAAATAATTTCCCGCGCCGAGGCCATCAGCGCCGAGAGGTAACCTTTCATCTCCAAATCTTCATTCGCAAGAATATCGCCTTCTTCATCCTTATTAAAGTAGCTTATTCTAGCCACCAAAAACGGCTTATGCCGCACAAAACGTTCCAGTCGCAATCGGCTTTCAAAACGCAATAAGATTTGAAAACCATTCTCTTCTACCTGAGCTACTCGAAGAATTCTTCCTAACACGCCTACTCGGAAAAAATCAGCAAGCTCCAGTATTTCTTCTGGCTCCTCTTTTCGAGTCAGCACAAAGGCCGCTAAGCCATTCCTATTATTCTTAATTTCCTCTAAGGCCAAAGACATGCGTTCAGCGCGAAGAATCAAAGATATCATCATTCCCGGGAACATCGGTCTTTGGTAAAGCGGAAACAATAAAGCCTCTAAAGGCTTGACCGGCCGCCCGGCAACCTGCACGAAACGACTTGGAGCTTGTTGTTGAGTGGCCACTTCTCTTACTACCTTTGCAATGTTTTGCTTTTCCTATTTACTCTCATTACCCTTAGCTTATAAAATGTTTTAATTAAACTCGCTTAGGTAACAAGCCAGCCAGCCAGCCAGCCAGCAAAACGTTACTCTTCAATGACCCGAGGCACAACAAAATACCCTAGCTGAAAATTTGGAGCATTTTCAGCTATCTTGCTGTGATCCATAGACTGCTCATTCAGAGCCACAGCTACATCTTTCTGCGTAGGTGTAAAAGCCTCTACGGGCGAGTAAAGCGGTTGCACATTTTCTGTATCCACCTCGTTTATTTTCTCAACGAATACCAAAATATGTTTTAAATCGCTTAAAAATGATTGCTTCTCTTCATCGCTAAGTTTTATCCGTGAAAGCTTGCTTAAATGTTCCATCATTTTTAGGCTGGGGGTCTTGGCCTTGCTAGAGGTATTTTGGGTCATAGGGGTCATAGAAATGTCTCTTAAAATTGATTGCTGCTGGTATTCAAATTCACTTTGAATTTTTTTTCTAGCATGGCTACTGTAGTTTTCTTGGCATGTTCCGCTGGCATAAACATGCTTGATGATTGCTTTTTATAATCGATTTTATAGACATGTTTTATACTCGATTTAAATATAAACATGTTTTATACTCGATTTAAATATA
>JAUXHF010000314.1 GCA_030621685.1 Spirochaetota bacterium | reverse complement strand
TAAGATTATACATGCTTACGAGCTTATTTGGGCGGCGGCCGCAGCGGCATTCTGCAGCGAGAAATATTCAAATGAATAAAATTTTTTTAGATGGAAAACATGTGTTTGCTGAGGCTTTGCTACAAGGTGTTCTCGTTTAAAAAAACTAAGAAAAGCATAGCGGCATTCTGCTTAACGTAAGCCCCGCCTTAATAAGATTATACATGCTTACGAGCTTATTTGGGCAGCGGCCGTAGCGGCTTGGGCGGCGGCCGTAGCGGCCTTTTGCAGCGAGAAATATTCAAATGAATAAAAATTTTTTTAGATGGAAGACATGTGTTTGCTGAGGCTAAGCCAAGGTGTTTCTGGTTTTAAAAAATTAAGATACGCCGCGAAGCACTTCAATAATTCTTGTTACTTGCGTATCTTGAAGGAAGGCATGCACCGGGATGGAAAACATGCGTTTGCTGAGGCTCTCGGCAATGGGAAAGTCGCCGGGGCCATGTTTTAGATGAGCGAAAGCTTTTTGTAAATGCAGGGGCAAGGGATAGAACATGCCATAGCCAATCTTAGCTTGCTCTAGTTGAGCGAGGGTCTTCTTGCGTTTTTCTTCTGTTTTTGCGGTAAGCGAGAATTGCGAATATACCGAAACTGCCTGGGGGTGAATTTCTTGAACGGCGTAAGGGCTGGCATGGAGTTCTGTTTGATAGCGTTTTGCTATGGCACGGCGGCGTTTAAGCTCTTCATCGTAATGCCTTAGTTTTACCGAAAGTATGGCTGCTTGCAAGGCATCCATCCTGGCGTTCATGCCAATTTCAGTATGGAAATAAGTTCCTTCTTGTCCGTGGTTAAGCAAAGAACGTATCCGTTTTGCTTGCAGAGCATCTCTTGTGAAAACAGCGCCGGCATCGCCATAGGCAGCCAGGCTCTTCGTGGGATAAAAACTTGTGGTGCTGATGTCGCCCAAGCTAGCCGATACACGCCCCTTATAAAAGGCGCCAAAAGATTGCGCGGCATCTTCTAAAATAGCAAGGCCTCTAGGTTGACAGATTTTTGCTATTTCATCGATGTCTGCCGGCGCTCCAAATAAAGAGGCTGGCAGAACAGCCTTTGTTTTGGCGCTTATCTTTTCTTCTACCAGCGAGGGGCTGAGCATATAACTGCGTTCATCAACATCGACAAAAACAGGAATAGCCCCCAGCATGGGAATGACTTCGGCCGTGGCAATGAAGCTATAGGGAGTGGTGATAACCTCATCGCCGCTTTTCACGCCCAGCGCCATGAGGGCTAAGAGCAGCGCATCGGTGCCACTGGAACAAGCTATGGCATGGATGCCTTGGGTTTCCTGCTTGGCATGGCCTTGAATATAATTTGAAAGCTGCGTTTCAAAGGCGGCAAGCGCCGGTCCGCCAATAAAGCGAGTTGTAGAAAAAACAGTTTCTATGGCCTCTGTTATTTCATCTTTATAGGCTTGGTAGGGCGCTGCTAAATCTATTAAGGGTATGGCTTCCATAAATAATACATTGGCGCTAGCCTCAAAAGAAAGGAGCTTGTAGGCTAGGCTAGGCTAGGTTGCTTGTTACTGGGTAACTGTTATATAGAAATTGAAGGGGAAAAATATAAGCTGTTTGTTTATAAAGAGTTTTTGCTTAGAGAGACCAGCCAGCCAGCTAGGAATATTCAGAGCCTTTAGAGTAACATGAGTTAATAATGTATCGGCGCTAGCATCAAAAGAAGGGAGCTTGTAGGTTGCTTGTTACTGGGTAACTGTTATATAGAAATTGAAGGGGAAAAATAT
>JAUXHF010000251.1 GCA_030621685.1 Spirochaetota bacterium | reverse complement strand
CACATCATGGCCCCGCGGGTAGATGTAAGAGCCTTTGAAATTTCCATGCTCAAGCAAGATTTAAAAACAGAGGCTATGTCTTGCGCCTACTCGCGCTTTCCCATTTACGATGGGAATATCGATAATGTTAAAGGGATCTTACATATAAACGATCTTTTTCAGTACGTTTTTTCCGAAAAAAAAGAGCCGCGCCGGCTCCGAAAGACCGCCACAAAAAAGCCCAAGTCCAAGTCATCTAGGCTAAGTCGAGGCGATTCTGGAAAGAACGGCAACGGCGAAAATTTTGCCTTGCGTAGCTACCTTAGCGAGCCCATTTTCATCCCTAGAAGCAGGGGCATTTTTGATGTGCTGGGCGATATGCAACAAAAAGCTCAGCAGATGGCCATCGTGGTGGATGAATATGCTGGCTTTTCTGGCCTTGTCACTATGGAAGATATCTTAGAGGAAATTATTGGTGATGTTCGAGACGAATCTGATGAGGAACAAGATGAGATTATGAAACTTTCTCCCAATCGCTTTTCGGTAGATGCCAGAACTCCGCTAGATGATTTGCAGAAGGTTTTAGGCGTGAATTTCTCTGCTGAAGAAGCGAACTCTGCTAATACTATTGGCGGTTTTGTGATAGATGTCTTAGGCTTTGTGCCTGATCAAGGCAAGGGTTTTTCATGGAAAAATCTTCACTTTAAAATAAAGACAAAAGAAGGTAACAGCCTAAAACGCCTCTTAATAAAAATTTCTAAAGTATCTAGATCTCAAAAAAAAGAGTGAGTAATTTTAAAGAAAATCCCTCGTAAAAACAGTCTTTGGCGAGCAATTCCAAAATATCTTAAAAAATTAATAAAATAGTAGTACAATATTAGTAGAATAATAACTGAGGTGAGAGCTTTTTTATGCTTTTATGTATAAGTAGCTTGAAATTAGCCAGCTCAAGATCTTTGTTCCGCTTGAAAGAAGCTATAAACAAGCTATAAACAAGCTATAAACAAGTTATGAGTAAGTTATGAGCAAATTTCATCACTGAAGGTAACAGAGGAATATCTATGGACAAACATATTGAAAAAGCCTTGAAGCAAATAAAAGACGAAAAAATAGCCTTTGTAGAACTACTCTTTGGCGATCTTTTTGGAACAACGCATCATTTTACTTTGACGGCCAGCCAGTTCACTGCAGAAAAGTTTGAAGATGGGGTGCCTTTTGATGGGTCTTCAATACGAGCATGGCAGAGTATTAATAAATCTGATATGTTATTAATGCCAGATGCTCGTTCGGCATTTATCGATCCTTTTCGTGCCAAGCCAACGCTTTGTTTTTTTTCGAATGTGCATAGCCCTTACACTGGAAAAAGCTATGAAAAAGACCCTCGTTCGGTATTGAAACAGGCCATAGAGGTGCTAAAAGCCACTGGCTTGGCTGATACAATTTACATTGGCCCCGAGCCAGAATTTTTTGTCTTTGACAGCGTGCGCTATTTAAGCGATAGAAATTGTTCGTTTTATGAAATTCAAAGTGAAGAGGGCCCTTGGACTTCGCAAGATGAAGACTCTTTGGCGCATAAAATTGCCCATAAGGGCGGCTACTTCCCTGTGCCGCCAAACGACACTTTAGTAGATTACCGTAACGAAGTTGTTGAGAAACTAGAAAACATGAATGTTGTCTGTGAATTACATCATCATGAGGTTGCAACAGCTGGCCAATGCGAAATAAATTTCCGATATGCGGGGGCTTTGGAAAGTGCCGATAACGTTAACAAACTTAAATATGTGGTTAAAAACACGGCCTTAGAGCATGGCAAGACAGCCACGTTCATGCCTAAGCCTATTTTTGAGGACAATGGTTCTGGCATGCATACGCATATTTCTTTTTGGAAAGATGGAAAAAACTTATTTCACGGCGATCAATACGGCTCTCTTTCTAAGATGGCCTTACATGCTATTGCCGGCTTGCTCCATCATGGGAAATCCATTCAAGTATTCACTAACCCTACGGCGAATTCGTATCGCAGGATTATCCCCGGGTATGAAGCGCCAGTGAAGCTGGCTTATTCCAATGTCAATCGTTCTGCGGCTATTCGAATCCCCTTTGTTAATAGCGCCGAGGCTACGCGTTTTGAATTCCGCTGCCCAGATGCCTCTGGTTCGCCATATTTAGCTTTTGCTGCTTTGATCATGGCTTGTGCCGATGGCATTAAAAACCAGATGGACCCAGGCGAGCCTATGGATAAAAACATCTATGGCCTTCCGCCGGAAGAGTTGGAAAAGCTCCCTTCTACTTGTGCTAGCCAAGAAGAGGCCTTTGCTGAACTTGAAAAAGACAATGAATATTTGCGAAGTGGCGATGTTTTCTCTGAAGAACTTTTACTTTCTTATGCAGAGTACAGGAAAGAAAGTGAGATTGAACCATTAAAACTGCGACCGAATCCTTATGAATTTGCTCTTTATTACAGCGTTTAGGCAAAGAAAGGCTGTTTTAGCTTGGATTTGCCAAAGCGCCTAAAAAAATTAATAAAATAATAATTTCTATTTTTTAAAAAATTTCCCTAACATAATAAAAATACAGTATATAATATTCATACGTGGTATTTACTTTCTCTTTTTTGTACTTTGTATTTTGACAGGGCGTTTCGATACTTAGTATATTTTTTTTGATGAAGCAGGAATTTAATTTAAAAGGATACCTAATTTATAATTGATATAGATAAACGCGTTTCTTAATCCCCCCATTAAACTCCTTTTATGGGGGGATTTTTCATTTTCCGATTTTTTAGCAAAAAGCCAAGCCAAGCACCCTACAGAAGCTGCTTTCTTTTCTGAGGCATAGC
>JAUXHF010000113.1 GCA_030621685.1 Spirochaetota bacterium | reverse complement strand
AACAGCGCTAGCTGCTCTTTCGCCGTAAACGTAACCTCCGACACCACCCCACCAAGCATTGCCGCCGCTACAGATTGCTCCACCCTGCCGCTTCAATCAATTGAGCTGGGACAAGCCTACGCTCTGCCAAACTCCATATTTGCTAGCGGTGCTGCCTCTTCAGATTTAAGCCTCAGCGTGAAGTTAGCCAGCAGCAGCGGCGTAGAAATCGCCACAGCTTCCGGAGATTTAAGCAGCCCTTATTCCATCACGCCAAGCTCTCATCTCTTTAGCTCCGCCGGGCCAAAACAAATTTTCTACATATTCAGCGATGACGCCGGCAACAGCGCTAGCTGCTCTTTCGCCGTAAACGTAACCTCCGACAGCACCCCCCCGAGCATTGCTGCAGCTACAGATTGCTCCACCCTACCCGTCCAGTCCATTGAGCTGGGACAAGCCTACGCCCTGCCAAGCTCCATATTTGCTAGCGATGCTGCCTCTTCAGACCTAAGCCTCAGCGTGAAATTAACGAGCAGCAGCGGCGCAGAAATCGCCACAGCCTCCGGCGATTTAAGCAGCCCATATTCCATCACGCCAAGCTCTCATCTCTTTAGCTTCGCCGGCCCAAAACAAATTTTCTACATCTTCAGCGATGACGCCGGCAACAGCGCTAGCTGCTCTTTCGCCGTAACCGTAACACCCGACACCACCGCGCCGATCATCAGTAACTGCCCAGTAAGCGAAATAGTTGTTTTAGGAAATTCTTACATTTTACCCACATCAATTACAGCCTCCGATGCTTCCCCGCTTTCATTAACTGTCTCAAATAGCGATAGCTCATTCGGCCCTCCAAGAGTAGCCATAGGTGATGTCCAAACAGGCGGAGCAGGCTATAATTTCGCCCAAACAAGCTATACCCCAAGCACAGCCAGCACCTTCACCATAGGCTACGCCTTTAGTGATGCCTCAGGAAATATAGCTTCTTGTGACTATACTTTTTATGTAAATAGCCCCCCCCAAATTAGTATTTTATCTAGAATAGACAATGTCTTTACACCGGTGAGTCCCGGCGATACTGTTTATCTCGTGCTTAATCGAGATGATATTTTTATCTCAGCTAGCGACTTGGAAGATGCCAGTATATTCTCTGGCAGTGTAATAACTCCAGATTTTGATTTCAACAGCCTTGGCTTATTCAGCCTAACGTACTCGGTCACTGATAATCAAGGCGCTCTTTCTTTATTCACCTTTAACGTACATATGATTCCCTTCCAAGATGGCTCTTTGGCCCAGCCCTATATTATTGAAACTCTTGATGAACTTCAATCTGTAGCTACAGGCTTCAGCAAACCTGGAATAACCTTAACGAAAGCCCAATCACTAACGAAACACTATAGACTTGGCAACAACATTGATGCCTCGGCTACCAGCTCATGGAACAGCGGGAAAGGGTTTTTGCCAATCGGCAGCATAGCCGAGCCTTTTACCGGCAGCCTTCAAGGGCAGGGCTACTACATCTCTAGCCTGTATATTAGCAGAGCTAGCGAAGACAATGTAGGGCTATTCTCCGTAGTCTTCTTTGCTGGAGACTTTTCTATAGCCAATATTAATCTTCTTAATGCATCCATACGTGGAAAGGACAACGTTGGATCTTTTCTTGGCTCAAATACAACTGGCGGAAGTTTTTCAAATCTCTATGTTAGTGGTAGCATTCAAGGAAGTATCAACGTGGGAGGACTTATGGGCCGGGGCGATGGAAGTAGCTCAAGCATCACAAAATTCTCTAACATTTCTTCGGATGCCCTCATAATAGCATCACAAAGAGTAGCTGGCCTTCTGGGCTATAGCCGATATTCCACTCTCGAAGATTCTTTTTTTACCGGAAACGTCTTTAGCTCATCCCATTGGGGAGGCGGGCTTATTGGATCGGCCTACCAAGCTTCAATTACCAATTCTTATGCTGACTTTAATTTAACAGGCTCAGGCTCTACGTATGGCGGTTTAGTTGGAACCATGCTTTATACGAGTATTGAAAACTCTTTTGCCTTGGGGGTGCTTTCAGGAAATAACATAATTGGTGGGCTGGTGGGAGGCTCTGCCTTATCCAGCAGTATAAGTAATTCATACTCCAGTGTTGCCTTAACAGCAAACTTAGGTTCTGGCGCAAGTAAAACCGGAGGGATAGTAGGATCTCTGCAGGGAACTGATATTATTAATTCTTATTCACTTTCAGAAATAAGCAGCCCAGCAGCAGCTACAAACCTGGGCGGCCTTGTTGGTTCAAATTCGAATGCTGGCCCCATAGGAAGCAACGTTTTTTGGGATAGGAATGCCTTGAACAATAGCCTTATTTTTGATGCTGACCCAGCACCAGAATTTGCCAGATTTCCAGATGAGCTTATTTGCGCTACCGCAGCCAATGCAAACTGCGGCTCTGTAAATAGAACCAGCTTCAGCACTTGGAGCTCGAGTATTTGGGACTTCGGAAATGCCAAGCAATATCCTAGCCTAAAAGTTTTCCAAACATGGGCTAGCCCGCCCCTTCAAAGAGCCAAGTTTCCAGCAGCGCTTATCTTAAAACATGTCTTTGAAGGCAGTACCAACATGATAAGCAATGGAGCTGCGCTAACAAGCGATCAATTTGATGCATTAGATATAACTGTTGAAGCCTACAGTGCATCCGGCTCAAGTATAGCCGGATCTGTTGTTGTTTCAGGTAGCATAAATGAAGACCAAGCAGGAATCTACCCTGTTAGTTACAGCATAAGCCAAGGAAGTAGAACCGTTTCTCTTGCTTTCACTGTTGAAGTTATTGGCGCTCCCATAATAGAAACCGGAACCATAAACGATCCTTATACTATTGAAAATATCACAGAATTACAATCGATAGCTACAGGTTTCACCAAACCCAACATATCCTTAAGTGCTGCCGAATCACTGAGCAAACATTATAAATTCGCTAACGACATTGATGCCTCGGCTACCAGCACATGGAACAGCGGGCAAGGGTTTTTGCCAATTGCTAGCACGAGCTCTCCGTTTACCGGTAGTCTTGACGGCAGTTATTACGCCCTTTCAAACCTGTACATAAATAGGCCTAGTGAAAACAATGTCGCCCTTTTCCGTGTATTGAATCCGGCTGTGGATAGTAACAGCATCTCTAACATCAACTTTAGTAATGCTGATGTTACCGGTAACAGTAATGTTGCCATGCTTGCCGGCCAGGCCTTAACTGGCAAGTATACTAATTTTGGACTACAGGGCAGCCTTATAGGAGATCGCTATGTTGGCGGCCTCTTCGGACAAGCTTCTAATGTTAATCTCAGCAAAATCTCATCCCATGCCACTGTTGAGGCAACAAACGATGTCGGCGGAATTGCCGGAACTTTAGTGAACGGACTTATACAAATTTCTTATGCCAGTGGCGATATTGGATTAACCAACGGCGCAGCCAGTACCAATGTTGGCGGGATAGCAGGAACCTCTACTTTCACCTTCTTAACAAGCGTGTTTAGCGATTCAAAGACTATACGAGGAACTGTCAATGTTGGCGGGCTTATCGGCTCAGGTTTTGGGTCTAACATTAAGGACTCCTTCTCAACGGCAACCGTAACAGCTTCTGTCTCAAATGCCGGCGGCTTAGCGGGTGTGCTAAACTATGCTAACGATTCAATAAGAAATAGCTACTCTGCAGCTACGCTATACGGCTTAACTGCAAGCCCCAAGCATAGCTTTCCTGTGGGAACGAACCTTGCTTCAGCTGACATAGTAAATGTATACTGGAATAGAATGCTCAGTGAAGATGCCTTTGTAGATTCTCATCCACAAGCAAGTTTTGCTCGAGCCGCCAAAGAGCTTATCTGCCCCACAGCAAGTGCCGCCTCTTGCGCCGGTCTTGCTCGCTCTACCTATCAAGATTGGAACCCTAGCGTGGCTATATGGAATTTTGGCTCTAGCACTCAACTTCCCACGCTAAACGTTTTTAACATAAATAGTTTTTTTGAAGGCCAGCCCAATCAATACGATCAATTTCCACCTAGTATTTCGTTAGACATGCCTGATGGAAGCCCTGTGTTTACTGGCGATATTTTTTCCATCAACTTAAATGAAACCTTTTTACCTGAGCTAGCAGCCAAGGCCTTCAGTTCTACCGGCGCTGATATAAGCCATTTGATAGTAACAACTGGCACGGTGAACACTAAAGTTCCCGGCAACTACCCCATTCGCTATACTATAAGTGATGCTAATGGCAAAACCGCCGTTTTAAGTTTTATCGCACGCGTGCTTACCGAAGAAAATTCTGTAAAATAACTAAGTACAACAGCATACTAGCAGCCGAGCTTTTTCTAAGCTCGGCTGTGCTAAGCCGTGTTTTGCGATTTTGTATACGCTAAAAGAATTTTCTAAGCCACAGCAGGATCGGCAAGAGTAGTAATATCGCCAAAATCTTTTTGTTCTCCGCCAGCAATTTTCCGAAGGATTCGGCGCATAATTTTACCCGACCTAGTTTTTGGCAAATCCGAAACAAACAAGATGCCATCCGGCATAGCAATGGGACTCAAAGTATCCTTAACATGACGTCTGATATGCTGCTTGATTTCTTCATGGCTTTCAGATAAATTTGGACGCAGAATAGCAAAGACAAAAATAGATTCGCCTTTGACCTCATGCGCTTTGCCCACAACAGCACATTCTACCACCTTAGCAGATTTTATTACAGAACTTTCAACTTCCGAAGTGCCAAGCCGATGGCCGGCTACGTTTAAGACATCATCATTCCTGCCAATAATCCAATAATAGCCATCAGCGTCTCGTTTAGCGCCATCGCCCGTGTAAAACATTCCGGGAAACTTTGTAAAGTATGTTTCTTTAAACCGTTCATGATCACCGTATACCGTGCGCATTTGTGAAGGCCAAGAATGTTTTATACAGAGGTTTCCGGTCACTTCGCTATCGCCAGCAAGCTCCCTGCCCTCGGCATCTACAAGGCAAGGCTGAATTCCAAAAAAAGGTTTTGCCGCAGAGCCCGGTTTCGCTTCGATGGCACCCGGAAGCGGCGCTATCATCACGCCGCCAGTTTCGGTTTGCCACCACGTATCAACAATCGCGCAGTTTTCATTGCCAACCACTTGGTAATACCACATCCAAGCATCATAGTTAATTGGCTCGCCTACCGTTCCCAAAATACGCAAGCTACTTCTATCAAACTTCTTCACATGCTCATCGCCTTCTTTTAGCAAGGCTCGAATAGCCGTTGGCGCCGTGTACAGGCTCGTAATCTTATATTTTTCTACCATCTCCCAATATCTACCAGCATGGGGATAGGTCGGCGTAGATTCGAACATCACTGTAGTCGTGCCATTCGCCAAAGGACCGTAGATAATATAGGAATGCCCAGTAATCCAACCTAAGTCGGCAGCACAGAAATAGATGTCATCTTCTCGTAAATCAAAAACATATTTATGCGTAAGACTTGTATATAAAATATAGCCCGCCTGCGTGTGTACCACGCCCTTAGGCTTTCCTGTAGAACCAGAGGTGTAGAGTATAAATAAGGGGTCTTCAGAGTCTAGCAGCTCCGCCTCACATTCTACCCCAACAAGCTCTAATTCTTCATGAAGCCAAACATCACGGCCTTTTTGCATGGGAACGTTTTCTCCATGTTTTACCACAAGCACTTTTTCAATAAAGTCAATACCCTCTAGCCCTTTGTCAACAATGGCTTTCAAATTGATTGTCTTACCAGCACGCTTGCTATGGCTAGCCGTAATGACCATCTTACAGTCACTATCTTTTACACGGGTGTTAATGGCCTCATAGGAAAAGCCGCCAAAGATAATAGAATGGACGACACCAATACGAGCACACGCTAACGTAGCAAAGGCTAATTCTGGAATCATGCCCATGTAGATAGCCACCCTATCGCCTTTTTTCAGGCCATTTCGCTTAAGAATATTCGCTATCTTCGAAACTTCAATCAAGACTTCTTTGTAGCTATATTTCTTCGTAAGCTTCCCAGAATCATCTTCCCAAATAATCGCCGTTTTATCACCTTTGCTTTCAATATGTCTATCTAAGCAATTATAGCAAACATTTATTTTCCCGCCAGTAAACCATTTAACTTCTGCCTTATGAAAATCAAAATGGAAGGTTCTATCCCATTTTTTAAACCATGCAAGCTGCTCTGCCTGTTCGTTCCAAAAACCCTCTGGATCATCTACAGATTGCTTATACAAGGCTTCATATTGACTACTGTCGCAAAGGGTCTTTTTCTGTAGACTCATGGGGATAGGTATTTTTTTCAAGGCAGCTTCCTCTCAATAAATTTTGATTTGAATAGATTTATTATTTCTTAACAGATTTTGTTTTCTTAACAGATTTTGTTTTTTTAGAAGATTTTGTTTTTTTCTGCGCTACTAGCTTTAATTTTTTCGCTGTTTCATCGGCTTGCGTAAAGAAATTAGAGGTCTTCCCCCCCAGCTCTAATTTTTCAAGGTATCTCCTTGCTGCCTTATCTTCAGGAGCCTTTTTCAAACATGCACTAAAAAGAATACGCGCTGCTTCAAAATTTCCTTCATCAAAAAGCAACACAGCTTTTTCGAAATCTTT
>JAUXHF010000371.1 GCA_030621685.1 Spirochaetota bacterium | reverse complement strand
AAAAAACAGAAATTGAGCCTAGGGTATTGGGAATGTTTGAGATGTTTGTATGAGCGTGTTTTTCATCCTTCTCTTGCTAACTATTAAAGGCTTTAAATTACTATAGGCTTCAGCTTAACCTAGCAAAAACATGATTAAAATTCTTTCTATAAAATTTCTAAGAAGCTTCTTAAGGCTAGAGCTGTTTCATTGCTTCAGGCAGAGTTTTTATGTATTTCTGCATAGGCTAGCTTTAGGCAGCCTGCTAAAGACGAGGGTTGTTTTTTTGGTTAGAGCTAGCTTGGGTCTGCCTAGCACTCGTATTTTTTGGATTTTTATAAGTATCTTTTCCAGTGTTTTTTTTCTTTTAAGCATGTCTTTTGTTAGCAGCGGAATTCCTCTATATGAAAGCTCTGCATATAAAGCTGAGAGAAGAACTGGCTATGTACCAGCAAGTATTCAGGCAGGTATTCTGCCCTTGCAAGAAATGAAATTAGCCGGCGAAGAGAAAGTATTTTACGCTATGCTACGTAAGCAGAAAGAGCCTTCATTGGCAGCAGAGGCTACTTTGATAAATTCTTATAGATCTAGCTCTGCCAAGCTTTCAGCCGCAGCAAGCTATTATTCAAAAGGAGACTATGCTTCTGCTCATCAGTTATATAAGGAGCTAGTGGCAGATCATCCTAGTAGTGCTAGCGCTATACTTCATTTTAATCTAGCAAACAGTTATGCTCGGTTGTATCGTAACAGCCTCCAGCAAGACAGGCTCCAGCAAGACAGCATCCAGCAAGAGAGCTTGCTAGCTAGGGCCATTCTTGAGTATGAAAAAGTTTTGGCGATAAACCCCGGTTACCTAAAGGCAAGACAGAATTTAGCCTTTATGAAAGGCGATACCTTCTTGGTAGAAGAAAAGAGCAAGGCTATAAAGCAAGCATTGAATACAGGATTGTGGCAAAGGTATCTGCTGCATGCCCATGGAATATTTGCTGTCTTGTTAAGCCTTTGTGTAGCTGTGCTGATTTTTCGTAGAGGCAGGCTCTGGAATGCGCCGGTTAATTCTGGCTTAGCTGAAACTGAAGAGAATGAAGAGAAAAGCAGTATCTTATACTCGGCTGCTACTAAGCCTTGGAAGTTAAGACTAGCCACTATGAGTATTGCTTTTTTTTCTGTTATAACGCTTATG
>JAUXHF010000004.1 GCA_030621685.1 Spirochaetota bacterium | reverse complement strand
TCAGTATGAGATAGCTCAGGCGATTTTTTTAAACTGCAATTAATGAATACCGCTTTTAGAGCGGAAAAATCTGAAGTGCTTTCACTACAGAGCTTTTCTTGTTTTTCGTTAAGTTTCATGGGTTTTCCTGTTCGTAAAATTTTTCTTAGTTTCTTAGCTTTTGCTTATGTCATGACTTCCGTCAATGTATAAAAAATTATTGTAACATAGCTTTATAAAATTATGGCATGTTTATGCATAATAGAGCGTAGAGGTAAAAGCAGATAACGCAGCCATACTGGAATACTCAAGAGTGGAAAATTACTAAAAAATTTAAACTATAGAATTTTAGCTATAAAATACAAAAAGCTATTCTTAAAGTAAAAATAAAAATTTTCTTACTATAAGCCTTATACTATATGTATACTGCGACATGCCTATTTTAAGATTAACATATACTTGGATATTTAAGATTAACATATACTTGGATATACAATTACGAAGATGCGTTGCCATAGGCATATTATAAAGAGTAAGGAACAACATGAAAAGAGTAAGGAACAACATGGAAAATTCACAAAAGCACTATTTATTAAGTGGCTATATTTTTCTTATGCTTATTTTTATTTTGAATTTTGTGCATGCACAAAACCCAGAATACGAAACAGATTTGAGGAAATTCCAAGCAAAAGAAGAAAGGGGAAAATCGGCCTTTCGCTTTGATTTTGGGGCTAATTATTCCTTGTTACCCCTGCAAGAAGTGATTAAGCACGGAGCTGGTTTTGATTTTAACTTCAGCTTTATTATTAAAGGGAATCATCAATTGGGATTTGGCTTTGGAACGCGTTTTTGGACAAAACGCTTAAACCCCTATAAAATTAAAGGCTCTCTTCTGGTACCCGAATTTGACTTAGTAGATGATATTACTAAGGTTACAGAAAAAGTTACTCGAGTGAGTATTGTAAGCTTGTTTTCAGGATTAAGCTATAAATTCTTATGGCGTGCTGATCCTCTTATTTTAGGCCTAGGTACAGGAGTAGGCTATACAAGTCAAAGCCTTTTAGCGACTGAAAGTTTTAGGGGGTTGCAACTCTTAAGTATATTTTCTTTGGATGAAACGAAGAGCACATATATAACTATTTTTCCGGGGATAGACTTTTCCTATAAGACATCTAGGAATTTTATTTTTACAATTTTTATTGATTACCGAGTATTAGTCAATACTAAAATCTTCTCTGGTGCTGAAAATACGATACTTCAAGACTCGCATCTAGATGTTGGAATACGCTTAGGGCAGTTAGTAAACTTTTAAGCAAGCAAAGCTAGCTATTTAAGCTGGTAAGCTAGCTGTTTTTAAGCTGGTTAGGTTTTGGAGTGCTAAATTTTTAGTTTTTTGGTTTTTTAGCTTGTATGGGCAAGCTAAGAGGAGTTAGGAGTTTGAAACATTGCCTGAAGTCTTTATAAATGGGTTTCTTATAACCATTTCGCTTATCTTTGCGATTGGGACTCAGAATGCTTTTGTTTTGCGCCAAGGCATTAAGCGAGAACATGTTTTTCTTTCTGTAAACGTTTGCTTTTTATCGGATAGCTTGGGGATTGTGCTTGGCATGCTCTTCTTTGTGCAGCTAACAAATTTGTTTTCTGAAGTGACCTTATATGTAACCGTGTTGGGAATAATCTTTCTTGTGGGCTATGGCGCCTTGTCATTTTATTCGATTAGCAAAGACGAACACATGGATGTCGAGCAGCCTTTTAAAGCGGAAAGCCGATATAGTATAATCTTGAAACTAGCAGCGGCGACCTTCCTTAATCCACATTATTATTTAGATACAGTATTTCTTATAGGCTCAAGGGCGGCTACTGCGAGTTCGAGTGTTATATTCGTATCGGGTGCCTTAGCGGCTTCATTGACATGGTTTTACTCGCTGGGCTATGCCAGCGGCCTCTTAAGAGGTCTTTTTAAGCGTCCTGTAGCTTTGAAAGTTCTGCATGCCCTTATTGGCTGTATTATGTGGTATATAGCTTACGGTCTCTATAAGGAAATTCGTTTTTCTTAAGCAGAAAGCATGGACGAAGCAGGTTTATAGGTCTTTTTAAGCGTTTCTTGTAGCTTGGAAGGTTCTCCATGCCCTCATGGCTGTGCTGTATTATGTGGTATATAGCTTAGGGCATCTTCAAGGAGCTTCGTTTTTCTTAAGCAGGAAGCATGGAAGAAGCAGGTTTATAGGTCTTTTTAAGCGTCCTGTAGCTTGGAAAGTTCTGCATGCCCTTATTGGCTGTATTATGTGGTATATAGCTTACGGTCTCTATAAGGAAATTCGTTTTTCTTAAGCAGAAAGCATGGAAGAAGCACGTTTATATCGGGTTTTTATTTTTTGGCCTTTGGTTTTCGTGGAGCACGTTCTGGAAAGAAAAAACTTAATTTTCCGTCTGTTTTCAGCTCTAGGAAGGCATCGAAAAGCCGCTTACTCTTTGTAGAGCGGAAGCCTTTAATGAGTTCTGTTTTCTCTCCGCTGATAAGTCGTTTTATATCGGTGCTTTCAAGTTCTTTTCCTAAAAGGATACTTGGGATACGAAAGCCTTTAGTTTTGTCATCAAGAAAGCTTTTTGATACGAAGCCACTTAAGGTTTTATAGATGGTACTCCCATCGCTATGCCAAGTGCCGATGACTTCGGCTTCATCAATATTAAGTGAGTCAGTTTCTTCATCGCTGCCGGAGAAAATAAATTTTATTTTATTTTTGGGAGCCTCTAGCAAGATGGTGGCAGTAAAAGGCATGCCGCGCTTGCTACGAAAGTCTGAAAAAGGGCCTATTTTGCGTTCTTTGATAAGCTGCTCGGCTTCTTGATGGCTGAATTTTCTTCCACCGATGGTTTTCTTGAGGAAGAAGGATTTATCTTCACTTTCATAATAGGTAAGATATTCAAAAAACCGTAGATCTTCGATAGGCGAGAAGACGGCTTCTTGTTTGGTGATGTTCTCATCAAAGTTTTTTATTTTTTCTACGATGCCCATAGTATTTTGGGCAATTTCATGCATGAAAGTTTTGCGTGCCAGCTGGTTTTTTTCGATTAGGGCTAGTTTGAATTCCCATTCACCGGTAAGTCCTGCTGAACATAATTCTGTTATCTGCATGCAAGTAATTATAGAAAGCAAATCGAGAGCTTTTGAGGTAGGAAGAAGTTCTCTAGCTTCTTTGACGACATATCTATCGCTGATAAGTTTTTCGATAATGGCGGCACGGGTAGCAGGCGTGCCTAGGCCTCGTTCTTTCATAGCTTCACGGAGGGCCTCATCTTCAATAATTTTCCCGGCGCCTTCCATGGCGCTTAGCAGGCTAGCTTCGTTGTATCGTGGCGGCGGCTTGGTATGGGCATGGTTTTTTTCGATGGCTGCGGTATCAACAAGAATTTCACCTTCTTTGTGGCTACTAAGAGCTTCTAAAATTCTATCCTCTTCAAGGCGGCCATAAACTTCTCGCCAACCTTTTTCGGCAATTATGCGTCCCTCGGTTTTAAATAGCTCATCTTCTACATGCGTGAAGCGTGTAGTTTTTTTGATACGGGAAGGCGGGAAAAAAATGGCAACAAAGCGCTGGGCGACCATGGTATATATTTTAAGTTCCTCTGGGCTTAAGCTGGGCAAGCTTTTTTTGCCGGTGGGGATAAGGGCATGGTGATCCGTTACTTTTTTCGTATCAAAAACTCTTTTATTAAAGCCAATATATTTCTGCGATATTGCTTTTGCAGCAGCAGAGGCAAGCTTGCCATGCCCGCTTTGGCTATCGGCTATACTGTGCATGGTTTTTTTAACATCTGCGAGGTAATCTTCGGGAAGATGGCGGCTGCTGGTACGCGGGTAAGTAAGCAACTTATGGCGCTCGTAGAGCAGCTGAAGCAGGCTTAGTGTGTATTTGGCGGAATAGCCAAAGCGATTGTTTGCCTCTTTTTGTAGGCTGGTAAGGTCGTAAAGCAAAGGGCAGCTCTCTTTGCTTTCTTTTAATTTCTCTTCGACCTTGCCAGTTTTATGCAGGCATTTCTGCAGAATTTCATCGGCTTTTTTCTCGTCGAAGATTCGCTCTTGAGTCCTGCCCGGTTGTTGTTTTTCTTTGGAAAAATTCTTTTGAATGTAGTTTCCTGTGTAGCGTACTTCTTTTCCAAGGACTTTGTTTAGAAAAGTGGCCTGGAGTGTCCAATAGGGCTGGGAAAGAAAGGCCTTAATTTTATTTTCTCGCTCTACAAGCATGGCCAAAGTAGGGGTTTGCACTCGGCCACATGGGGTTACAAAAAAACCTCCATTTTTAGATTTAAAACTGGTTAGCCCTCTAGAGCTATTTATGCCAATTAGCCAATCTGCTTCGGCTCGGCTTATGGCGGCATCGGCTAAAGGCTTCATTTCCTCTTGTGTTCGTAGTTGGGAAAAGGCATGTTTTATGGCTGAATCGGTCATGCTTTGTAGCCATAACCGCTGGATGTTTTTTGCAGTATGAGCTTTTTTCTCTGTGGCATAGTTTAGGATATACGAGAAAATAAGCTCGCCTTCTCTTCCGGCATCGCAGGCGTTAATAATAGTTTCGACATCTTTACGTAGCACAAGTTTTTTTAAAGAAGCCAGCTGCTTGCGCACTTTGGGTATGGGCTTAAGCGTGTATTCTTCAGGGATGATAGGCAGGGTTTTTAGCGTCCAGCTTTTATATCGCTCATCCATTTCCGAAGGCTCTTGGATGGTCAGCAAATGCCCTAAGGCAAAAGAGATTATATATTTCCCACCTTCAAAATAGTTTTCTTTATCGGCGAAAGTATCGTCTATGCAGCGACGTATATCGCGTGCTACGCTGGGTTTTTCTGCTATTATTAAAGTTTTATTCGGCTTTTCAAGGCTGTTTTTTGCCATAGTTTTGGGTTTTTATAGGAGCTAAGTTTTTGCTTGGTTCGTCTCTTTTTGCTTGGTTCGTCTCTTTCTATTTGTTAGTAAAACTATACTATTATAAGCGTTTTTCCTTTAAAGCAATATTTTTTTCAAGAACTTGAAAATATTT
This sequence comes from Spirochaetota bacterium, assembly GCA_030621685.1. GTDB lineage: Bacteria > Spirochaetota > UBA12135 > COTS27 > COTS27 > JAUXHF01. The sequence goes on along the minus strand of JAUXHF010000004.1, from coordinate 17,576 downwards.
CGCATGGCTTTTGCCTTTGCAAGCTTATTTTTAGAGAAATAAGCCCCAAATTGTTTTTATGAGCATTCTTTAAACTTAGAAGAATCTTTTTAGCTACTGCTATTTGCTGTTATTATTAATATGTATTAAAAACTATATTTTTTTGAAAAATATAGTTTTTGTTCAGTTTTTGCTTATATACTGTAAAAGTCTGTTTGCTTTATTTACTTTATTCTCATCGGTACACTATGTTAGTAAAAGCTGGAAGATAAATTTGGAAAACTAGCTTGAATATTTAAAGCAGGGGCTAGCGTTCTTTTATAAAAGAGTAGCCAATTTTTAAAATGAGAAAACCGATATTTATCAAAAATATTTCTCTTCGTGAAACAAAGTTTTGTTTTCGTGAAACAAAGTTTTATTTTCACATGCTAGGTGTTTTAGTAACGCTGCTCATCATGCCAATAAGCGGATATGCAGGTAAGCCCTTAGCAGCGAAGGCTATGGAAATACAGCCTTCAGATAAGGTTTTGCTTGTAAAGTATCTTACCGGAGAATTTGATGTTGCCGCTAGCCCAGAGTTCACTTTGATAAAGCCGCCCTTAGCTCTGCGTTCTTTATATATTCGAAAAGATGTGCTACAAGCCTACAAGAGCATGCAGCAAGCCGCCAGGAAAGTGGGGGTAAATTTGCTTATTATTTCGGCCTTTCGGAGTTACCTCGACCAGAGAAAAATTTGGAATAAGAAGTATAAATTTGCCTCGCTGCTTACTGAAACAGATGATGAGCGTCTTGAATATGTGCTAAAGTATTCGGCGCCACCGGGGTTCTCTCGGCATCACTGGGGCACTGATATAGATCTTAATGCTGTTTCTAATGAGTATTTTAATACAGGCGATGGAAAAAAAGTAGCCTTGTGGCTAGATGAAAACTCGGAGAAGTTCGGTTTTTTCAAGGTTTATACAAAAAGCAGACGCGGCGGGCATCTGCATGAGGATTGGCATTATACCTTTTATCCTACGGCATCAAAGTATATGCTTTTGTATATGAATTATGTAAAGCCTGTGCATGTGGATAGTTTCCATGGCTCGCATTTGCTAAGTATCGATGAATTTTTCTTTGAGTATGTTTTTAATATCAATAAGATTATTTTAAGCCGCATGAGTATAGATGGCTTGTTAGAATAGCTTGGCCCCGCCTGCCAAGGTTTAGGGGGCTGCTTCTTCTGCGAGGCCGGAAGCTCTGCTGGCTTCAGGCTTTGGATGGGGCAAATTTTATTTAGTAACGAGCCCCATAGCGAGAAATAACTTCGGCTGCCATGTCACAAGCTAAGCTGCCAAGGTTTTGGAGGGGGCTATTTTCGATAAGTCTAGCTAAAACCCCGGCGGCAAAAGCATCGCCGGCTCCTGTGAGGTCAACAACCTTGATGTTTTTTGCCGGCACGTGATGTTCAGATCCGCCAGCAAACAGCCTTGCTCCCTCGTCTCCTTGCGTCAGCACCAAGAGTAAGCGAGAAGTTTTTTCCTTAGATGTAAAGGCATTGCTTTGTATAAAATCTCTACTGCAATCTATAATACTTTTATGCTTAGTTTGATTCATGTGGCTTGAAAGTACCCGCATTTCATCACTATTGGCAAAGATAATATCGGTGGTATCAAAGAGTTTCATGAAATGTTCTTTTTGTCGCTTTACAGTTGTAAAGTCGCTAGCCGAAAGAGCTATTTGAACGTTGTTTTTATAGGCATGAGCGGCTGCCTCATAAGCTGTTTTTCGCCCTTGGTCGGTTTCTAAAAGATAACCTTCAATATAGACAATTTTAGAGTTAGCAATATAGTTTAAGCTATATTCATCAAGCGAAACACTACCAGCGCAACCAAGTTCTGTTAGCATAGTGCGTTCGCCCTTGTCATCAATAAGCACGAGGCATGTGCCTGTTCTCTGACCTTCTATGGCTTGCTTGGGTAGTTTTACACCTAGGCTTTTTAAATCTTTACGATAGGCATCGCCCATTTCGTCATCGGCGGTGTGATTGATGTATGCAACGTTCTTGCCTAGCTTGGCTAAGGCTGCCATGGTGTTCGCCGCCGAGCCACCAGAGCTATAGTGTTTCTTTTTATCTAAAAGTGCTTGAATGACTTCTTGTTGAAACCTCGGCTCTACTATGGTCATAGAGCCTTTTTGTAGTTTGAATTTATCTAAGAAGGAATCATTAATTCGTGCCTCTATATCTAAGAGCGCACAACCAATGCCGGTTATGTCGATAGTTTTAGTTGCTAGTTTTTTCATGGGTCTCCTGCTTGTTGCTGTATGAGTGTGTTTTTTATAAGTGTAACAAATATTTAGAGTTTTGTCGATAGGCTTGGTTTAAGCTAAGAGCTAAGAGCTAGAAACTGGGGAGCAAAATGAGAGGATATGGCTACCTTTGTACAGTATAAATTTTGTAGAGTATAAATTTTTTTATAAAAAGAAGCATTTTATGCTTGAAATAGCTGCATAAGCTTGTTTTGCTTCGATAAAAAGTAGTTTTTTAGCCAAATTTATCGTTTTTATGATTTTTCTTAAAAAAAATGATATAATATTTCATTCGTTCAAAAGAACTTGTAACGAACATAAACTACCATGCGTATTCAGCTTGATTTTTTGAAGAACTTGGTTTTTTGAAGAATATAGAGTAAGTAAGGGTCATCTATATGGCGCAATATAGAGCTTTGTAAAAGCAATATAAAAGCAATATAAAAGCAATATATTAGCACTTATTTTCTACTACTATAAAATAAGGAAACATAAAATTTTAGTAAAAATACGCTATTTTTCGAGGAAAGCAATATGAAGTTAAAACATATTTTTATAACATTGGGAGTGGTTAGCCTACTCTCATTATTCTCTTGTGGTAACGGTGCCAACATAAAAATTGGTGTTATGCTGCCACTTACCGGCGATGCTGCCAGCTACGGACTGGGCGCGCAAAAAGGTATAGATCTTGCTTTTGAGGAAGCAGGCTTAGAAAACGTTGAGCTGATAGTAGAGGACTCTGGCTGTGAAGGGAAAAATGCTCGGTCGGCTGCTGAGAAATTAGTAAGCGTAGATGGCGTGGTAGCTACCATTGGCGAGCTTTGCTCCAGTGCTACTATTGCGGCTGCTCCCACGTTTGAAAGTGGCGAGGTAGTGCTTATCTCACCGGCTTCAACAAGCCCGAAAATTTCCGAAAGCGGCGATTTCATATTCCGCTCGATTCCTAGCGATGCCTTGCAAGGCGTATTTGCTGCTGGCGTAGTCTACAATGCTGGTCTTCGAAACCTTGCCGTGTTGTATCCTAATGAAGATTATGGTGTTGGTTTTTCAGAAGTCTTGGAAGGCGAATTCAAAAGTATTGGCGGCAACGTGGTTGCCTCGGAAAGTTTTGAGCGCGGCACTACCGATGTTCGTGCCCAGCTAACTAAAATCCGTTCAGCCAAGCCCGATGTCTTATTTGTTATTTCAAACTCTCCGGATGCAGCCGTAGCCGCTCTTCGTCAAATCAAAGAGCTTGGCTTGAAAGTTAAGCTTTATGGCTCTGAAGGGCTTAAAAGTGATGAAATAGCCGCAGCTCCCGGCGCTGAAGGCCTTATCATTTCTTCGGTGAGTGTTGGTAATGATGATTTTATCCAAAGACATAGAGACAGATACGGTGAAGCGCCAGGTCCTTTTGCTGCCCAAGGCTACGATGCTTTCTTGTCCTTAGCGGCTGCTATAAAAAGCGGAGCTTCCACAGGCGCTGAAATTCGAGACTATCTGTATATGCTGAATTTAGAAGGTGTTTCGGGGGTTATTGACTTTGATGAAAATGGCGATATATCCGGCAACTACGATCTTTACAGATCTGAGGGCGGTAGTTTCGTACCTTTCTTTCAATAATCTGATGTTATAAGGCTAGGTTTTTGAAAGCCAGGGTCTTTGAAAGCAGCGTTTTTGAAAGCCAGCGTCTTTGAAAGCAGCGTCTTTGAAAGCCAGGGTTTTTGAAAGTCAGGGTTTTTGAAAGTCAGGGTCTTTGAAAGGCAGGGTCTTTCTTAAAAGCGCTTTTAAATAAAATATATACAAGGGCATGTAAGCTTAAGCGTCATTGTGATTCATGCTTGTGCTTGTTTGCTGACAAGGGATATTTCTAGAGAAAATTTCTAGAAAAGAGAGAGGGGAATATAGGCTTTGCCTAGCGTTCTCTTCTCTTTTTTTTTGTTTTAAACACAGAAAAGGAGCCGGGAGATACCCGCGCAGAAGCTTTGTAGTGGAATTATACCTTCAATCAATAGTTAACGGTCTTATATCGGGTTCTATTTATGCCTTTGTGGCGATAGGATTTTCTTTGGTCTATAATGTTGGGAAATTTGTGCATTTTGCCCATGGGGCGATGGTTATGGTGGGCGCCTATATTTTTTATTCACTGATAAACATGGGTGTTCCTGTAACGCTTGCTTTTTTAGCGCCTATCCCAACAGCCTTTATTGGGTTGCTTCTTTTCGAGCTGGTCTACCATCCGCTTATTCGCAAAGGGGCAAGTAAGGTTATTTTTATTGTGGCAGGGCTTGCCTTGCTTATTATCATTCAATACACCTTGCAACTTATTTACACAAGTGCGGCTAAGGTAACAGATGTTTTTGCTGTAAATCGGGGCATTGAAATTTTTCATCAAGTTTTCATTACCGGAATACAAATAACGATTATTGGAGTTTCGCTTATTTTGTTCTTGGTATTTTATGTATTTTTGAAAAAAACAAGCTTAGGCCAAATGATGCGTGCGGTAGCCGATAACGATGAATTGGCACAAATCGTGGGCATTAAAGTAGGCTTTCTTAAACAAGCAGCTTTTTTCTTAGCCTCGTTAACGGCGGGCATAGGCGGTGTGTTCATCGCCGTGCAAGAATCGATTACTCCGGGTCGTGGCGTGTATTTAATTATTAAAGGCTTTGCTGGCGCCGTAATGGGCGGAATTCAATCTATTCCGGCTAGTATTTTGGGGGCTTATTTTCTTGGGCTTGTAGAAAATGTTTCTATTATTTATGTGCCTTCAGCCTATAAGCTCTCCATTTCTTTTTCTATTCTTTTTGTTTTTTTGATATTTTTCCCCGGAGGCTTGGTTTATATTTATCGAAAATTTGTTTTGGGCTTGCCGGACTCTTAAACACCTAACCTAGCATGTATAAGCGGATAATGAAGAAAGCTAGCAAAGCCGGAAGACAGCGATGAATTACCTATGGACTGTATGTACGCAGATAGGCATTTTTTTAATTCTTAGCCTATCGTTTAATTTTTCTTTAGGCTTTAGTGGTCTTATTAATCTGGGTCACATTGCTTTTTTTGGGCTGGGTGCCTATATGGCGTCAATCGCCTACACGGTGTATGGCATTCCCGTTATATTGGCGATACTCTTTGCTGGAGTTTTTGCGATGCTTATCTCGATGCTGCTTATTAGCCTTTGCCGAAAACTTGAAGGCGATTACTTGGCACTGGCCACCTTGGGCTTTCATTTCGTAATTTACAGCTTGTTCCTGAATTTAGAGGGGCTTACTGGTGGCACGCGAGGCATCGTGTTTACTCGCCCAGAATTCATAAAAAGCGAATTTTCATATTTACTGTTTAGCTTGCTTATTGTCCTGCTTTGTTTATTCTTTCTTAAACGTGCTGTCGATTCGCCTTTCGGCAAGGTGCTAGGAGCGCTGCGAGATGATGAACAGCTGCTGCGTTCGTTAGGTAAAAATAGTTTTATTGTAAAGGTGAAAGCTATTTGCATTTCATCATTTTTTGCTGGAATAGCGGGCGGGCTGTATGCCTTTTATTTGAAATACACTCACCCAGACTTTTTCTTTTTAGCAGAGCTTGTAGTCATTCTCAGCATTGTTATTATGGGCGGGCTGGGTTCAGTTCGTGGAACCATAGTGGCTAGCTTTATAGTTGTTTTGCTACCCGAGGTCATCCGCTTTCTGCCACTTCATTCATCGGTTATTGGTCCTATCCGCCAGCTTTCCTATGCCCTTGTCATTATTCTTATCTTACTCTTTAAACCACGAGGATTCTTTGGTAAGGTAGATTTAAAGTAAACTTTGAAGCCGCTTTTCCTGTGCATCTGGTAGAACCTTTAAAAAATTAGAAGCTTAAAAATGACATCCTCCATTTTAGATATTAAGGCGATTCACAAGAGCTTTGGTGGCAACAAGGCTTTAAATGGGATATCACTTGGCATAGAAGCAAAGAAGATAACAGCGATTATTGGACCCAACGGTTCTGGGAAATCTACCTTGTTTAATATTCTTACTCGCGTGCTAAAACAGGACAGCGGAGAGATATTTTTTAAGGGTACAGAAATTTCAAAGAAAGAAGATTTTCAAATTTCTAGCGAAATCTTTTCGAGAACCTTTCAAGAGACAAGAGCTTTTGGCTACCTTAGTATTGAAGACCATATAAAACTAGCCTTAGCCAAAGAAGATAGTAATTTTTTTCGTAGTTTGATTAAGCCAGAACGCTTTGGTAAAAAGATTATCTTGGATGCCTTAGCCTTGGTTGGTTTAGAGAAGCCACTAGAAAGTTTAGGCGGCGATATAAGTTACGGACAAACAAAACTGCTCACCTTGGCTATGGCGGTAGTGAAGTCGCATGAAATGCTTTTCTTAGATGAGCCTGTTGCCGGTGTGGCGCCATTTCTGCGCCAGCAAATAGCGAAAACCCTACAAAAGCTGCGTCAGGCAGGAGAGACGATATTGCTTATAGAACATGATATGAATTTCGTTGTTCGCATAGCCGATTTCATTGTGGTTATGGATGCGGGCGAAGTTGTCGCCCAAGGCTCTGCCGATGAAATTGTGAATGACAAAGAAGTTTTGCGCTGCTATCTTGGTCGCTAAGATTTTGCTGGCTTAGCGCTGGCTTCAGTCATGTTTTCGCTGGAATTTTCTGCTAGGAAATTTTGGTCTTTTACGATATCGCGTTCAAGTTTTTCGTCAAGATTGTAAAACAGCCTATCTTCTTGTAGGAAGATGTGAATAATAACATCTACATAATCTAAGATAACCCAACGATTGTCACGCCGTGTTTCTTGGTTAGAGCCTATGGGGTTTTCAGAGAATTCTTGCTTTAAAGTTTGGAACAGACGCTGGCCAAGGCTATGCAAGTGGGTTTGCGAATTGGCGGTGCAAGTTAATACAAAACTTGTATAACGAAATTCGGAGCGAAATATGTAACTACGAATATCTTCTGCTTTGGCAGCAGATAAAATCTGCTTGGCTTCGCCAGCCAATGTAGAAGATGATATTTTTTCTAGCTTCTTTTTTTTAATAGAATTCAAGGTTGCCAAGGTTTCTTTATTTTCTTTAGTTTCTTTATTTTCTTTATTTTCTTTATTAAGTTGAGTTTTCATTATTAGTTTGTAAGGGAGCTATTTCCATATTTCTGCGTATCATGGTTTAGTGTTCTTTGTAGTTGCTTTTGAAGAAGTAATGGGTTTTTGTTTTGGAGTATCAAGTAGGGCTATGCCATAAAAGTCATTGGCTATGTAAAGTGCAAAATCAAAATCATCCCGATAGCTTATCTGCGGATACACTTTGGAAATTTTCGTTATTTTTTTTACGTATGCTGTTTTTACAGGGGAATGGGCGAAATCAAGCAAGGTGCTATGATTGAGCGAAAGAGCTGAATTGATATATTCTTTAACATCTATTTTTTTTAAACGAAAAACGCCAGCTGTTTTAGCGGCTATTCTTTTTATATCGGTAGTGTTATTTATTTGCATTGAAATAGGGAAGCGTTTGTAGAGAGCCTCTTCGTTGAAAAAACTGAGCAGTTGTTCTTGAATTTTATGCCTATCAAAATCACCAGATTGAAAGGGCAAATATACCAGCTTCTCTGGGCTGCTTGCCGATGCAGAGTATTCAAGGTTCATGGTTTGAGATTGAAAATATAACTGTCCTGCCTGTCCTTGCAGGGGTTTTAATAAACGCCGCAAGCTAGCCAACCGAAGATTCCCCGATGTGTACTGAATAATATTCCAGTAAGAATTTCTATAGGCTTTGCTTTGAGCGATTAAGCTGGCTTGGCGTGTAAGTAGGGCATACCATAAACTTATGCTGGCATCAAGGCTCTTTCTTTCATCGCTAATGCCATCAAGGTAACTTTTGTAATTTTCTCCGCTAATAAACACTTCTCCTCGAGAGAGCTGCGATGAATAGATGTTGAAGAAGGCGGTGCCGCCTAAGGCAGAAAAAAGTTTTTCGACATCTTTTTCTTGCATGGAAAGGTTGAAATCTATTTCAATATTATAAAACTTTTTAAGGGCTACTTGTATTGCTTTGGGCTTCAATTCGAAGAGCCGGGTAAGACCTGCGCCTGCTTCAGGAGAGCCGCTTGGCACGTATACTTTATCGCTTAAACGATAGAGGAAAAAAAAGTTTTTTGGATACCAGTAGAAAAGCACATTGGCTGAGGTGATTTGCTGCTGCTGGTTTTCTACATGAAGAAAGAGCGTGTAGACTTTTTTTGTTTGGCTACCCAGTCCCAATCCTATAGAGCTATAAAAGAATAAAAGATAGATGCCTAGGCTTAAAAGCGTAATGGCTCCAAGAATAGAGAGAATGATTTTTTTTTTCAAAAATAAATTTTGCTACTATTTAATATATAGTGGTCGCTTAGTTAAATAGCAGCTTCTTAGAGTTTGGGCTAGGCGGCTAGGCGGTTTGGGCTAGGCGGCTTAAAGCTGGAAATGCTCATGCTCATGTTCGTGCTGGCTTTTATTTGCAATGGCTTGCCAGTCACTTTGAAAAAGATCTTTGGCTTTTAGAGTTGAATGTTTTTTCATAATATAGGCATCCACAGATCGTGCACATTCTCGACCTTCGCTTATTGCCCAAACAATGAGCGACTGTCCTCGCCGTGCATCGCCGGCGCTAAAGACTTTGGGTATCAAGGTATGATAGGTATCAGCTTTGGTGACAATCTGTCCTTTGTTGTTAAGGATAAGTTTTTTTCCTAGCCCTGGGCTATTTTGGGTAAGCATGTTGGTATCGGCTTTGGTGAAGCCCATGGCCAAAAGGACGAGGCCTGCGGGCATGATATTTTCGCTAGAAGACTGTTCTTGAAAGCTTTTCTTTTTAGCATCCCAAGTTACCTTGCTGTAACGAATGCCTCTTAGAGCCTGTTGTTTGTCAGCAAGAAAGCCTTTTGTTAAAATAGAAAACTCTCGCTTGCAGCCTTCGGCCTGAGAGCTGGAAACACGGAAGATATGATCGAACAGAGGCCAGGGCATGCTATGGTCACGTTCATGGGGAGCTTGGGGCATAATTTCAATCTGCGTGACGCTTTTGGCTTTTTGGCGAATGGCTGTGCCAATGCAGTCCGAGCCTGTATCGCCGCCGCCTAGCACAATAACATGTTTATTTTCTGCCGAAATTTTTCTGGGCTGCTTGCCTTTACTTAAGTATTCTTCAGTAGATTGCGTAAGAAAGTCCATGGCAAAATGAATATGCTTTATGTCTCTATTTTCAATTGGCAAGTCACGTGCTATGGTGGCGCCTATGGCTAAAATAACGGCATCATTTTTTTGACGAAGCATGCTAAGGCTGATATCTTTACCCACGGCCATGCCCGCTAGAAAGCGAACGCCTTGTTTTTGCATGCGTTTAATTTCATGGAAAACAAGTTTTTTCTCTAACTTAAAGTTTGGAATGCCATAGGTTAATAATCCGCCTAGGCGTTTGCTTTTTTCGTATACGGTTACGCTATAGCCGATGCTGTTTAGCTGATCGGCGGCCGCAAGACCAGCTGGCCCAGAGCCGACAATAGCCACATGTTTTCCATTTCGCTGGACTTTCTTGCCTGTAGCTGTAGGCCAGTCTTGGTCCCAGCCATGCTTTCTAGCTTCTTCAGATATAGCATACTCTATGTTTTTAATACTCACCGCCGGTTTATTAATAGCAAGCACACAAGATGATTCGCAAGGTGCTGGGCATATGCGCCCTGTAAAGTTTGGAAAGTTATTTGTGCTTTTTAAAATCTGATAAGCCTTTTGGTAGTTTCCTAGATAGACTTGGTGATTGAAATCTGGGATGATGTTACCTAAGGGGCAGCCAATATGACAAAAAGGCGTGCCGCAGTCCATGCAACGTGCTGCTTGCTTGGCATTCTCTTTTTCCCCTAGACCTACAATAAACTCATCAAAGTTATGTTTACGTTTGGCTACGGGTTTATAGCTATAAGTCTTGCGCTGATACTCTAAAAATCCACTGGGCTTTCCCATAATTTATATTTTTATTTTACTCTTTACTCTTTACTTCTTCATACGTATCGTTCAAAAATTTACGATACTGTATATTTAGAAAGCTGTTTCTTGGCTTTATTTAAACTTATACGGCTCTAAACTTATACGGCTTATATAGCTGTTATGGCTGCTATGGCTGTTTTGGCTGTTTTGGCTGTTTTTTTGGCAAGGATGCTTGACCTAAGAGAGGTTTTTGCTTTTTTCTTGGCAAGCAGTTTTAGTGAGCGTTTATAATCGATGGGCATTACTTTGATGAAGGCTTGTTTTTCGATGTTCCAATGTTTTAAGATTTTCTTAGCAGCAAGGCTCTTGGTATGTGATGCATGCGCGGTTAGTTGCTTACGCAAATATGGCCAATCGGCTTCATCGGGGCGTTCAAGGCGGACAAGCTCTAGGTTAACATGGCGAGTCAAACTTGCTGGCGAGGGGCCAAACTTGCCGTGATAAAGATAAGCGATACCGCCACTCATGCCGGCGGCGAAATTTTTTCCAATAGCGCCTAAAACGATAACTCTGCCGCCAGTCATATATTCGCAGCCATGGGCACCTACTCCCTCTACCACTACCTCTGCTCCAGAATTGCGAACGCAGAAACGTTCTCCGGCAAGGCCGCCTAAGTAACCTTTTCCGCTGATGGCTCCATAAAAACTTACATTGCCAACAATAACGTTTTCGGCTGCCAGATAGGTTGCTGTTTTTTCGGGAAGGAGAGCAATGGTGCTGCCATTTAGTCCTTTGGCAAAATAATCATTGGCATCGCCGTATAAAGTGTAAAAAATGTTTTTTGTAGAGAAGGCAGCAAAACTCTGACCGGCGCTTCCATGTAGCTTAATATGAATTTTCTTGTTGCGAAGCAGGGGCAGTGCGCCACTGGCAATTTTCGAGGCAAGCACCGTTCCAAACGTACGCTGGGTATTATTTGTTTGTTTCACGTAGTGTATTGGCGCAGGCTTGTTGCTCTTGTTGTTACGGCTCTGCTGCATGGCCATGCCTTGAACATCGGTGGCTATGGAGGCTGCGCTGGGCTTTGTAGATGAAGTATTTGTTTTTTGAAGGCTGTTAGAGCTAAGCGCCTGTTCTAAGTTTTTAAAAAAAGCGGCATGGTTAGCTTCAGCTACGATATCACGATGGCGCATAGTGCAGTAATGCTGATGCTGGCTGCCATCGGCATTGCAGGCATAAGAGCGTTGCAAGAGAGCAGCAAGATTAAGTTTCTTGGCCTTCCAATGCGTACTTGGCAGCTGAAAGAGCTTATCGGTTCTGCCAACCATATCGTTTACTTTGCGAAATCCAAGTTTGGCCATAATCTCACGAAGATGCTGGGCGAGGAATTTAAATAAATTTACGACATGATCGGCTTCACCGCTGAACAAGGCCTCAAGCTGGGGGCGTTGTGTGGCCACGCCAACGGGGCAAGTGTTTAAATGACACTTGCGCATCATAATGCAGCCCATGGCTACAAGAGCAGCAGAGGCCACTCCCCATTCTTCGGCGCCTAAAAGCGTGGCGATAGCTAAGTCTCTTCCGGTTTTAATTTGTCCATCTGTTTGCAAGAGCACTCGGTTACGCAGGCGGTTGGCTACCAGCGTTTGGTGAGTTTCGCTTAGCCCCAGCTCCCAAGGGAGACCTGCATGTTTAATAGAGGTAAGCGGGGAAGCGCCGGTGCCGCCATCGTAGCCTGAAATGGTTACGCGGTCGGCGTAGCCTTTGACCACGCCAACAGCAATGGTGCCTACGCCAGCAGAGGCGACAAGTTTTACGCTTACTTTAGCCTTGGTGTTCGAACATTTTAAATCGTAGATAAGCTGTGCTAAATCTTCTATGGAGTAAATATCATGGTGGGGCGGCGGCGAAATTAATCCTACATAAGGCGTACAGTGGCGCACGGCTGCGATGTTCTCATCTACTTTAAAGCCGGGTAGCTGTCCGCCTTCACCGGGCTTAGCTCCTTGGGCAATTTTTATTTGCAGTTCTTTAGCGCTTAGCAAGTATTCTAAAGTAACGCCAAATCTTCCAGAGGCTATCTGCTTTATGGCAGAGTTCATTGAATCGCCAGAGGGCAGCGGCTTATAACGAGAGGGGTCTTCGCCGCCTTCGCCGGTGTTGCTACGCGCTCCCATGCGATTCATGGCTATGGCTAGCGTGGTATGCGCCCTTCTTGAGATAGATCCAAAAGACATAGCCCCGGTAACAAAACGTTTCATAAGAGCTTCTGTCGGCTCCACTTGGCTAAGGGCTATGGGCTTCAAGTCTTTGAAATCCAGCATGCTTCGGAGGGTAAACGGGTTGCTTTCTGAGGAATCTACTAAGGCGGCATATTGCTGGTAGTCTTGATAGCGGTTTGTTTGCACGGCTCGCTGTAGCTTATGAATAACCATAGGCGAATACATATGACGCTCGCCGCGCTGTCGCCATTGATAATATCCTCCGGGGTCAAGGTCATCGTAAGCTAGGGCATGCCAGCTGTTTTTAGGGCTATTTGTTTTGCGAGAGCCAGCGATATTGCTGATATCGCCGTAAGCCTCACGGTGAAGCATTCGCCTTTCTTCTTCAATTTCTGCTAGCCCAATGCCAGCGATTCTAGAAATTGTTTTGCTAAAATACTTCTTCACCACAGATTGGTTAAGACCAACACATTCGAAAATTTGCGCCGCCGTGTACGAGCGTATCGTAGAAATCCCCATTTTCGAAATGACCTTCAGCAATCCTTTTTCTAGGGCTTTAAGGTAGTTCTGCTCAGCTTGTTCTAGCGTTGGCATGTTCCTTTGCAAAGTTGGCCTTTCGCTTGATAGGCTATAGGGTTGTTCCAAGAATATTTTGATGGAGAAATAGGCTTGATAGGGGAAAATAGCGTTAGCGCCATAGCCGAGCAACAAAGCAAAGTGATGCACATGCCGCGCATCACCGGTTTCCAAGATGAGGCTGGTTAGCGAGCGTTTGCCGATGCGCATCAAGTGCTGATGCACAGCAGAGATGGCCAGTAACGAGGGGATGCTTAAGGTGTTTTTGTCTAGGCTACGGTCGCTTATAATAAGAAGGGTGTAGTTTTTTTCAACAGCTTGCTGTGCTGCATGGCATAAATCTTCAATAGCCTTTTCCAAAATTTTGCCCGAAGGAAGAGCTTTAGGAGAAGCTTTCCCTGCTGGGGGGGCTAGGCTGAAAACTGCATCTAATACTTTTGCTTTTAAAAAAGAAACCTTATTGTTTTTTAAGACATCAAATTCTTTAGGCCTTAAAACAGGATGCGCAAGCTCAAGAACTTGGGCATGCGAGTCTCCTGCTTGAATGAGGTTTTGCTGTGCTCCTAAAAACACTTTTAGCGACATGTAAGCCTTTTCGCGAATAGGATCGATAGGCGGGTTAGTAACCTGTGCAAAAAGCTGATGAAAGTAATTGAAAAAATTCTGCGGCTTACGTGAGAGTACGGCTAATGGGGTATCGCTGCCCATAGAGCCAGTTGGCTCTTCTCCTTGCATGATCATAGGAGCTAAGATAATCCGCAGCTCTTCCTCGGTGTAGCCGAAGGCCTTTTGCTGGCGGCGGATGGTTTCATAATCAGGCCATTTTTTTACTTGCTTAGGCGAAGGTAGGGAAGGTAGCAGAGATTGAAGATAGCGTTTTTTTTGAATATATTTTTGGTAAGGCTTTTCGCTGGCAACAAGATTTTTTATTTCATCGTTAAACAAAATTTTTTTCTGGGTGAAATCGACAGCAAGAATTTCCCCTGGTCCCAGCCTGCCTTTTCTCTGTATGAGATTGGCCGGCTGGCGATGATTCAAGCCACTCTCAGAGCCCATAACCAACATGCCATCTTTATACAAGGTGTAGCGAGCAGGACGCAGGCCATTTCTATCGAGGCTAGCGCAAAGATACCTATGGCCATCGCTTAAGCAGAGCGCGGCTGGGCCATCCCATGGCTCTGTGAGCGCTGCATGGTATTCAAAAAAGGCTTTTAGCTGGGGCGGCATATCCTCTTGGTTTTCCCATGCTTCTGGAGAGAGCATCATAAGCACATGCGGCAAGCTCCTGCCACTAAGAGCAAGAAATTCTACCATTTGGTCTAAAATAGAGCTATCAGAGAGATCCTCGTAGAGTATGGGAGATATTGTTTGGATTTGTTTTTTGCTTAGGGATGAATTTTCTAATATAGATTTTCGAGCTTGAAACCAATTAATATTCCCCCGAATAGTATTTATTTCACCATTATGCGCTAAAAAACGATAGGGATGCGCTAAGTCCCAGCTGGGCAGGGTGTTTGTTGAAAAACGACTGTGAATGATAGCAAAATGGCTCTTTAGGCTTGGGTCTTTGAGGTCTTTGAAGTAAGAAAATAGCTGATGGGGAGTAAGCTGCCCTTTGTAGATGATTTTATAAACAGAAAAAGAGCAGATGTAGAATTGGCTGGTAGAAATATCGTGTTTTCCGCGAGCTATTCTTTGGATGTGTTTGCGGATAATATAAAAAAAAAGTTCGCTGGCAGCACCGGGAGCTAATCCTTTTTTTTTCTCTACGAAAAGCTGTTCTATGACAGGCTCGGTAGATTTGCTGGTATAGCCGAGTAGGCTGCTTTTGCAGGGAACAAGACGCCAACCTAAGGGTTTTCCGCCGTAACTTTTTATTGTTTTTTCTATGGTAGCGCGTAGAGTTTCTCGAAGTTTTTTGTTTTTCGGAAAAAAAACTTGAGCTACGGCGTACTTACCCGGCTCGGGCAGTGCGATAGCCAGTTTTTTCGTAACTTTCGTGAAAAATTCATGAGGCATAGAAAATAAAATGCCCGCGCCATCCCCAGAATTCAATTCAACGCCAAGCGCCCCTCGGTGATTGAGGTTTTCTAACATATGAATAGCATCAGCTATTATTTTATGCGAGGCTATTGCTTGTATATTACAAAGCAGCCCAACACCGCAGGCATCGTGTTCAAAACTGGGGTGGTACAGCCCTTTGCCTTGAAAAATAGGATTGAGTTTATTATTCGCTGTCATAGATGAAACATGGCTCTTTTTTAAGGGGCTTAGCCATCTTATTATAGCATAAGGGCATTTTTAAGGGCATTTTTAGAGAGGGAGTTTGGATGATGTACTTGAAGAGATTTAAATTCTACAGATTATGAAGTTTTCTTTTAGTTTTTTACAATCCAGCCTAGTTTTTAACTAACTTTAATGAAGTTTTTTTAGCTAAGTTTATTTGTTTTTTCATAATGCAATAAATTTGTAGAGTATACTATCATAGAACTAAGAAAAAGTAGCTTTGCTGTATTAAGAAAAGGGGCTTGTGTTATCAAGCGTTTTGTATGAGCATAAACTTTTAGTAGAAGGAATAGCCATAACTCTATATAATGCAAGCTAAGGAAATAGGTAGGTAATTAGTATGAGTATGCAAAAAAAGCATGGAAAGCAGCAGGGACAAACTGTAAGAGGCTTCTTTGGGAAGCCTTTTAATTTGAAAAGAGTAATTTTTTCGATTTTTTCACGAAACCTTACGCTGTCCGCGCTGATACTGATATTCGGTTTTTTTATTATGACAAAAGAAAGTTACGCTGCTGATTTAAGCAAATTGAAAAACGGGCTATATGCCGTTATACAAACAAAATATGGAGAAATGGTTGTAGAGCTAGAATATAAAAAGGCGGCTTTGACGGTAGCCAATTTTGTTGGGCTTGCGGAGGCTACAAAAAAATCGAACCGCGATGGCAAGCGTTTTTTTGATGGCCTTACCTTTCATCGCGTAGTTGCCGACTTTGTTATTCAAGGGGGCGATCCTGAGGGTCGCGGCACTGGCGGCCCCGGCTATTCTTTTGAAGATGAATTTGATGCAAGCCTGCGCCATGACAGAAAAGGAATTTTGTCTATGGCGAATTCCGGCCCCAACTCTAACGGCAGCCAGTTTTTCATTACCTTCAAAGAAACTCCGTGGTTAGACGATAAGCATACTGTGTTCGGAAGCGTAGTGCTTGGCCTAGATATAATAGACAAAATTAAAGAAGGCGATGCTATGGAAAAAGTAACCATAGAACGGCGAGGGGCGGCTTTGCAATCATATAAAGCCGATGAAGCTTTTTTCCAAAAACTAAGACAAGCACATGCCCAGCGTGTCATGGGCAATCAAGACCGTGAGCTTCAAGGTTTTCTTGATGAACAAAAAAAGGAAGGACTTTCCTTTTCCAGAAACAGCCAGGGCATTTATTACGCCATTACAAGGCCCGGTAGCGGCTCAAAACCGAAAGCTGGCTTTAAAGTGAGCGTACATTATGTTGGGAAATTTCTAAGCGGAAAAAGTTTTGATGACTCGTACTCACGCGGCAAACCCCTAAGCTTAACTTTGCAAGGCGGGCAAGTAATTAAAGGCTTTGATCTCTCCATAGCCGATATGCTGCGCGGAGAGAAACGTAGCATTGTATTGCCACCAGAGCTGGCTTACGGCGATCGTAGTGTCGGCCCTATTCCAGCCAATAGCTTCTTAGTCTTTGAACTTGAACTGCTTTCCTTTACCGCTAACTAAAAGATTCTAAGCTGAAAAACTAGGGCTAAAAAATATTTTTGCTGCTTTTCTAAGAAAAAGGCTTCTCTTAGAATATATTGAATTTGATATGTTCACGATAACTTTCTAGGCGATAGAAAAAGCTCTAAGCCATGCTAGAAGTGCAGAGATTCGCTATTTTCAAGCGAATTCCTGCAAGTTATTTGCTTTCCTTTGGTATTTTTTTGATATTTTTGCCTTTTTAGAAATGAGCTCGGCTACTCGTGCATGTCTTTTTTATCAGGAGCAACTCTCTTCAGGGTTTTTAGCTCTTTCAAAAAAACTTAAGAGAAAGGTGCTAGCGCTAGGTCTTAGCCCAGAAAGGCTAGCTGAAAAAATTCTTCTGGAACAGCGGCAAGAATTCTCAGAATCTTTTAAGCGTTTTTTTGAAGAACAGCTACTTGTTTTTTCGGCTTTACCTGCTACAGAGTCTGCTGAAATTTCTTTTACCTCAAAAAAAAAGCATCTTTCTGCTAGGCAGTTATCTTTGGCATGTCAGTTACTGCCAGCTCGTATATACGGCGAAATAAGCCTGCCTTTCTACCCTTATTGGTGTTACTCGCAGCCAGTTAAAAAGCTAGCTACGGCTACCAGCTTACATGCTAGCCCTTTAGCTGATGAAGAAGCTGTAGGTTTTGAGCCTCTAACAAAGCCTTGTAAGCTGTATTTTTTATTAAGACGTAAGAGTTTTTCAACAGAAGCAGAGCTGCTTTTCTTAGAAAAATTCTTCACTGGCTATCTAAAAGAGAGGGCTTCAAATAAAACTTCGGAAACAGGGGCAAGTCATGAAGGCTATGATTTCGAAAAA
>JAUXHF010000223.1 GCA_030621685.1 Spirochaetota bacterium | reverse complement strand
ATTGGCGATCGCCGTTTATTTAAAGGGCTTCATGCCCGAGACCTAAGGCTGTATCATAAAAAGAGTTATAAGGACGAAAATATAACACTTTCGGTAGTAGGAAAAATTAACTCGAAGCGTACTTTGGGCTACATCGAAAAGATTTTTGGCAGCCCGGTAGTGGCTGTATCTACATTGGCAGAAAATACGCTGGCAGAAAATGTTTTTCAAACTAGCAAAGATGACGCCTCTAGTTCTGCTCCGATAAAAGGGCGGCAAAAAGAAAATATCAAAGCTAATTTCAAAGATGATAAAGTTATAGCCATTAGACGTCTTTTCGAGAATCGTAGCTGCATTGAACAGCGTTTTCATAAGAAAGCCTTGTTTCCCATGGCCATTTTCACATGGCCTTTTCCCGGATCGGCTATAGGTGTTAGCGGGCAAGAAGTACGTGTTAAATCAGGCGGTCTTTCTAAAGAGCTACTGAAGCAGCGTTTCTTGCCGGGTCTTACCGCCTCTTTTTTGTTAGATGGCCATGGCACGCCACTCTATGAGCGAATTAAAATGAAAAAAAAACTAGCTCAAAATCTTTACGCCTATGCTTTCCATCCGCAGCGGCAAGATAACCAAGACTATAGTTGTTTTTTTATTGAAATGCAATTTCAAAAGCAAGACACTCCGCTGTTATTACAAAAAAGAATTCGTGAATGCCTTCAAGAAATTAACGCTGAGTTGCATCGCATATTGGCGCTTAAAAAAAGCAAGGCGCTATCTAACATACTGGAGGGGCTTAAAAACGAGGCCTTGAAAGAAACGGTGGATGAACACGAGTCTTTGTTAGAGAAAGCCTCTTCGCTAGCCGCCGGATTATCTCGTTATGGAATAGCCGAAATTGAGAAACAAGAACTGGCTGCTATTGGAGACATTTCTTTTTCTGATATAAAGCGCTGCATTGAAACTATTTTTTTTAAGGTGCTTAAGCAGCCTCTTCTCTCTGTGCTTAGCAGCGAGGAGCTTTATAAAAAAGGCATGGTTTTCAGCAAAGGCAAGCTGCTTCCAGAGACCTTAGCTTTAGCCTTAGCGAAAAAGAAAAGCCTTGTTCATAGGGCAGGAAACACCCTCCCTGTTTTTTTAAAGCAAGGCATGCGTAGCTATGAGCAAAGCCCTTCCTCATCTTTGCTGGCTAGTAATAAAAAACAAACTTTGAAGCTGGTAACAGAAAATTCAACAAAGAATATTAAGAAGGAAATGAGCAAGGAAATTCTTAGCAATGGACTTTGTTTTGTAAGCCAAAGAAAATTGGAGCTTCCTAAAGTAAGCTTGGTGATTCGCTTCAAGGGCGGACAGGCCGCTGAGGTGCCCGAAAGCCTTGAACATTTTTCTGAAATGAACAAAGAAGATTTGCTTTATAGAAATAGAAAGAAAAGTAGAGAAAATATGGCAAGGGATGCAGGTCAGAAAGCGGGTAGTTTTTCGATGCTTTGTAGAATGCTAGAGACCAGTAATGCCCAGTTTTCACGAAAAAGCTTTGCTGCCTTCATCAAGCAACATGCCTTAGATTTTATGAGTTTTTGTTCTAGCGATTCTTTTGGGATTTCTCTTTCATACCTTAAGGAAAAACATGCCGAGGCTATGCGGGTCTTGAAAGCCGTATGTTTGGAGCCTCATTCTAACGCTTTTTTTTCGCTTAAAGATTTTCAGCAAGAGAAGCAAGCCTGCGGCTATGCCATAAAAAAAAATATGGAGAAAGGCAATTATATTTCTTCGCTGGCCTTAAAGAAAATGCTGTATGGAGCTAGCCCTAGCCCTAGCCCTTATGCTAGGATGATGAGCGGAACGTTGGAAACCCTTTTGGAGCTTAGGCGTGAGGACATCTATTCTGTTTTTAATCTGTATGTGAGAAGCGATAGTTGTTTCGTAAGTTTAAAAGGCGATTTTAGCCTTACAGAGCGAGAACAGCTGCGTAGAGAATTTCTGTTACAGCTTCCGGCGGCAGAGAAAAAACAGAGCTTGAGAAAGAGAAAAGTAGCTACTCCGCCATCTGTGAAAGTAATGGCGCAGCCAGTAAAGCCTCGCAGCGCTTCCGGCATTTTTGGAAGAAAAAATTTTTTAGACCAAAATCTACAAGCTCTACAGGATGCTCTAGAAGGCCAAGAAGCGAGTATGAAGAAAAAGAAAAAGAAACAAGATATCGGCTTTTTGCTTGAGTACGATAAGGGAAGCCTAGAGACCATCGTGAAAATTGGCTTTAACTTGCCAGTGATAGGCCTGCTAAGAGCTACTGAGAAGCAAGAAAGAAGCCGAAAAATTTCAGCAGAATCTAAGCGTTTTCTACGAGAGGTAGCTAAGCTAGAGCTTATCAAAACGTATTTTCAAGGCATGGGTTCTCCGCTCTTTGCTCTGCGAAGTGTCAACTTTGTAAAAAACGGCGTATCGCTGGGCGGTAGGGCCTATAGCCTAGGTTGCCTACTTAATCAAGGAAGAGATTTCTGCTCGCTCATCTTTTATGCCAAGCTGCGAAAGGAGGCTTATGCCGAGTATCCTTGGATACTGCATGCCTTTTTTTCAGAAATACGAAAATTTAGTAACAAGAAGCTTACTCTCTTGTCTTTGACGAAGACGAAGAATCTTTTAACAGCTAGTTTTTTGCGTAGCCGGCTCTCTATGCAGGCTTTGGTGGCGAAAGAGACCATGTATGAACATTATGGATTAGATTACCGATGTATAGAAGCGTTTCCGGCGCTTGTTGAATCTCTTGAGGCTGTAGAAATACAAGCCTATGCTAAAAAGTGGCTTGATGAAGGCAGAGCAGCTGTGCATGTTTTACAAGGAAAGCAGCATGCCTCGTAAGTATATGAATGGGCAAGCCTTGCGTGGATACTAATTTTTATATTACTTGTTTTTATGCTAGCCGTTGTTCTTAAGCTCTTCAGAAAGCTCCTTAGAGCGAGTTTCAACAGCAGCTAAGCTGCGCATTAAGTGGCACAAGGAAAGCAGCATGCCTCGTAAGTATTTCATGGATGGGCAAGCCTTGCGTGGATATTAATTTTTATATATTACTTGTTTTTATGCTAGCCTTTGTTCTTAAGCTCTTCAGAGAGCTCCTTAGAGCGAGTTTCAACAGCAGCTAAGCTGCGCATTAAGGTGGCAGTGTAGGCATGCTTCTCTAAGCTGTATAGCCCGGCTATAGTAGTACCCGCTGGGGAACAAACCTTTTGAGATAAGAGGCTTGAAGCACTTTGTAAATCTTTTTGCTGGAGCAGAAGTTTTGCTGAGCCTTCCATGGTGCTGGCGGCTAGCTGTATGGCTTTTTTATAGGGAAGCCCCATGCGTAAACCTTGCTGAGCCATGGCATGCAGAGTTTGAAAAAAAATAGCCGGCGAAGAACCACTTAAAGCCGTTACGGCATGCATGTGTTTTTCTTCAAATTCTTCAAAATAGCCAGCCTTGCTGAGCAGCTGGTTTAAGAAAACACGTTGCTGCTTGCTGGCATGCCCACAGAAGCTGATAGCGCCGCTGCTAGC
>JAUXHF010000140.1 GCA_030621685.1 Spirochaetota bacterium | reverse complement strand
TCTGCTGGTATTTTTTCTGCTGCGGCCTGCGCAGCCTGCTACAAGGCAGAAGCCTTTAGCAAGAGTAGCGGAGAGATGAGGTGAGGTAAGATGAGCTGGTTTTTGTTTTAGCTGGTTTTATTACTGGTTACAGAATTACTAGCTACAGAAGTGAGCTTGTTATTGAGGCTGCACGTAGCCAAAGAGCATGTCCTCGTTGGCTGCGGCCTGATACTGCACTTTAACATGTAATGGAATAAATCGGGTATAGCCCAATTGAATTTTTTTTGTTTTAAAATACAATCTATACCGTCCAGTAACAGAGTTGTTAAGTGCCTGTTCGAAATTCCTAAAAGTAAAATCTTGATAAGCAAATACAACAGCACCGCTTTGCTTAGCCAAGGCAGAAAAAACCTCTTGAGCTTGGTTAGAAGCAGTACCTGGCTGGCTTTGTTTTTTAAGCGTAGGCATATAAATAACATAGAGAGGCAAAGCACGACTCTCAAGTTTTCGTTGCAGTTTCAAAAAATTAGGAAATTGGCTATAATCAAAACTGCCCTCGGTAAGCACCATAAAAATTTGAGCGCCACCAGCGCCTCCTTTGTCAATAGACGCCGCTAAGGGCTGCGTAAGCTGAGCTAAAACCTTGCCAGCACTGGGAGCAGCTGCTGGGTTTATGTTTGTAAGATGGGCTTCTGTAGGCCGAAGAGCGGCTAAGGTTTTCAAAAGCAATTTTGATGCTTCCATGTCAATAACAGCAGATAAATTAGCTTGCAAAATATCGCTGGTCCATAAACTATTCAGTGTAGATGAGTCTTTTTGGGCAAGAGATGAAAGAGCAGCCGGGCGTAATGAAGATGAAGGCGAAAATACGGCTAAACGCAAAGTGTCTTCGGCCTTCAAATTTGAGCTGAGCGTTTGCAGAAATCGGCTTACGCTTAAGCGGCGAGATTCAGCTTTTCCCAGTGATGTTGCTGCCTCAAGAAGGACGGTAAAATGTCGCTGTGAAGATTTTATTGGCAAGGCCTCTACGGCTGGTTGAATAACTCTATCTAAAACAGATACGGAAAAATTGCTGGCTACTAGCCCGGCTATTGGCTGGCCTTTAGAACTACGCACACGAACATCAACATGAAGTCTTGGGAACATGCTGCTGGAGTAGTCTTCTACGAGAACATGTAAATTCTTGAAAACTTCTTGCTTGGGTTTGAAAACTTCTATGCGACCGTCTTTGTTGTTAGCCAGATATAAATTCCCACTCTTATCGATATCAAAGCCAGTATAAGGCAGAATAGGCCCGGCTGATAGTATGCGTATGCTTTTTGAGGAGCTTGATGGCGAGGATAGTTTGCTAGCCTGCGAAGCTACACGGACATTTTCTTGATAGGTAAATTCGGGACGCACTAAGCGGATGGGGATGGCCTGGGGGGTATCACTGGTTTTATCGTAAAAGTAGAGATTTCTGGAATCGAGAATAAGGAAACTATTGGGCCTAGAAAGTTCTTTCATGGCTAAAGGTGTTTGCAAAAAATTCTGGCCAAAACTATCTAAGACAGCTCCGCTGGCATCAAAACGAGTGATACGAGAGGCCTGCTTATCAATAACGAAAAGATTGGAATTGTGGCGAGCATGAACAATGCTGCTAGGATAGATGAATTGTCCAAGCAGCTGGCCTCGGCGACCTATATGTTGCAGCCAAGTTCCTTGGGGGCTGAATATCGAGATTCGCGAATTGCCGCTATCGGCGACCCATACATGCTCGCGCCCTCCTTGAGCAGAGGTAACAAGGGCTAAGCCATGGGGAAAGAGCAGCTGGCCTGGGCCAATGCCTTTTTCGCCGATGCTTCGCTGCAGCTGGCCCTGCTGGTTAATCTCCACGATGCTGTGGCCTAAAGCGTCACTTAAGAAAAAGTTTCCTGTTTTAGGATGGCGTATAAAGGCAAGTGGTTTTTTTATGCTATAGCTGATAAAAGGGTAAGACTCTGCTTGTATGCGGCGAATAAGGTTGCCCGATAAGCTTGTTTCTAAAATCTCTGATAGCCCGTAATCTAAAAGATAGAGTGTTTGCGAGGCTTGATCGATTGAAATTTGCATGGGCAAAAATAAGCGATAGGCAGAAGATGGTTTTGCTGGATATTGACCCACCTTCAAATATGAAAGCACTGGCCATGAAGAAGCTGGGCCAGTGTTTTGCGAAAGCATCTTGATGGCGCCGTCTATCGTTTTTTGAAGCCCTAGCTGGCTTGAGCTTGGGCCTTGTTTATACAAACTTAGCAATCGCTGCCATTGCAGCCTTGCTGCTTGGTAGTCGCCATTTTTGTAGAGTGAAAGGGCCAAAAAATGCCTAGCCTGAGTGCTGGGATAGCCTTTTTGTAGGGCAGAGAAAAAATATCGTGTTGCCAGCTCATAGCTTCTTTGCTGATAGAAGCCCATGCCTTGAAAAAAAAGTTCTGTTGCTTGCTTCTCTGTAGCGCTCGTGCTTAATTTTTTGCTTATTGGCTGTGGTGTTTGGCTGTAAGCTTGCCCAAGAAGTGTTACCCAGAGGGGGCTGCTAAATGCAGAAACACAAAGAATATAGAGAGCGACTGCCAGCAGCGATCTGCTAGCCCCAAAAAAGAGAGCAGGGGCTGCATTTTTAAAAAAGTTAGCGATAAGGTTAGGTTTCATCTTTCCCCCGGCGATGTGTGAATGAGCCGAACGAGCCATGGGTTTATGGCTATTAAGGCCATTGAAGAAGCCTGTCCTGCTGCCCAAAAAAAGAGAGCAGGGGCTGAGGCTGCATTTTTAAAAAAGTTAGCGATAAGGTTAGGTTTCATCTTTCCCCCCAGCGATGTGTGAACGAGCCGAACGAACCATGGGTTTAAATAAATTTACTTAGCTAAATAGATAAAGAGCGTGCCTAAAGTTGAGCGGTCAAGTTTTGCCTTGGAAAGAAAAGGCAGAGCTTACTTTCCAAGGCGGCAGAGCAAGAGAACAGCTTGGTTTTGCAGATGTTTAAGGTTCTTACTTTCTAAATCGGTTTTTAGAGCATCGGCAAGAACTTCTGGGTCGCTGTTTTTTGATTGCTTTAAGACTTTGCCTATAGCCGTAGGGTCGTAAAAGGGTTGTTTGCCATCTTGAATTCTAGAGAGTTCTTCGCTGTGAAAAATGAGAATATCACCTTCATTAATGTCAATTTTCCCTTCAAGAAATTCGATATCGGGATTTGAGCCAAGCGGCGGGCCTTCTATCTCATAAGAAATAATTTCCTTGGTAGCGCTATGATATACCAAAAGAGGCTCATGGGCGGCGCTTGAGAAAAGAAAAACTCTTTTCTCGCTATCGTACATGCCGCAACTAGCGGTAGCAAAACTGGAATCACCTAGCGGGTTAATATCGTTGTTGATGCGTTTAAGCAGAGCAGAGATTGTTTTTTCGTTTTGCAAGGCATTCTTCAAAGAGATCTCTATCATAACGGCGAGAAGGAACTGTTCGGCAATATTGCCGACTGGCTCGAAAAAGAAAAAGAAAGGCTTTTTCTGAAACAGACTGTAGTAGAAGTAGCTTCGCCGAGGCAGTTTTTCATAGGCCCGCAGAGAAGCAACAGCGAAGTTTTTTCCGCTTTGCGGCTGACCTGTAAGCAGGCGTTTTTCAATAGTACTAACGGCCGAAGAAAGCCTTTGGCCGAAACATGTATGAACGTAAGACTCTCGTTTTTGCAGAAACTGCTCGTGGTCAAAAATGTAGGATATGTTTGCATGACTTATCGTGGCAATTTTTTCTATAAAATTATAACTTGAGGCCTCGCTCCAAGATTCAAAATAATCTTTACGTTTGTTTATAGCTACGATGGCATACGAGAATTTGTTTTCTTTTTGTATGGGGCAAAAAAGAAGCGACTGAATTCTCATCTCTAGAAATTCGTTAGGAATGGCTTGCTTGTCTGTAGAAGTGTCGTATTGCCGCATGGCTTCGGTGTAAGCTTTGTTGACATAGGTATAATGCTTAGCAAAATTCTTGGAAAGCTCACCAAGCTGATCAAGAATAATGCTTTTGCCAGCCTCAACAAGCTGGCGAATGCTGTCCTCTTGTAACTGCGGAAATTCACTGTTTTTAAGGGATTGGAATTTTAACGCATCGCTTGGAGTGCGGTATACCAAGAAGACATGTTCTGCTTGAGTGTAAGCGGCTACCTCTTTCAAGAGGTACTGGGTTTGCTCCTCTGGACTAACGTAGGTAAGCATGCCGTGGCGCAGCACGTTATTCATGTTGGCAACAGATGCATTTAAGTAGCTTTCTTTACGGTTAAGATTTTGCAAGCGCCGAGACTCGCCAATGAGTAAACTAAACACAAAAATGGCATAAACAAGATGAACAAGACTCTTGAAGCTGTGAAGGTAGGTTTCGGATAGCTCTAAGGCTTTGTCTAAGAAAACAAGTTTGTTTTGCAATTCACTGGTAACGTGAATGGCGCTGATAATGAAAAAAACCAAATTTACAATTACAAACAAAGACAGTGATAGTGAGAAAAACTTTCCGGGGGAAACCGACATGAGCGAGCCGCTGTAAGGGTAGAAATTTTTCTGGGTTATCCGAACGCGATTATATAAGATGATGAATTGCATAACAGTGATAAGCGGTAAGAAAATAGTTAATTCTATGCCTTTGAAACTGGATATAAGATAGACACTTAAAATAGCCGTGACAACAAGCGCCACGTTTACAGCCATAAACATGAAGCTTTCAAACAAAGAACTTTGGGTGGGGTAACTGAATTTTTTTGCTGGCCTATAGCTGCGAAAGGCTATCAACACAAAAATGATGAAAAAACAGTTGAAAAAAGTCTCGATTGAAGCCCAATCTTTAAAAGAATAGCTTATTCTTTCTAAACTAAGATCGAAAGTAATACGCCTTGTGGCAAAAAACAATATAAGTTCTTTTATGAACAGCGAAAGCGTAGCCAAGGACAAAAACAAGTAGGCCTTGTTTTTTTGCAATGTCAAATAGGCCCAAAAAAGATAGGGCCATAGCGAGAGAAAAATTATACTCAGCAGTATTGGAAATGATTTGTAACGTAAGAAGAAAAAAACTTCATCGAAACTTACTAGGTTTAGTACCATGAAATGCCCTCGCTTTCCTTTTTTATTATGCCAAAGGAGAAACTATTTGAAAAGAAACAACAACATATTCAATAATGTCCCGATAAATTTTCAGTTTAAAATAAACCATAGCTCAACATGCTGCCAGATAAGGTGCTTTTAGCCTTATTTTTTAAAGCCAGCACATAAAAAATATAGCTACATTTATTTTTTCGGCTTTTTTCAAGAATAATTAAAGTTTTTTCTTAGAAAATGAATTTCATGAGATTTTTAAGCAGCCCTGCAAGAAAAACGGAGCTTTCAAAAAGCAAAGCTATTCGCTGCATGCGTTGCAAAAATTAGCTTTGTGTACTGGGTCGTAGGATTTTCTTAGAATTTTTATTATTCCAATCGTCAATGGCCTGCATGGCCCGATCTATCTCAAGCCGAGCTTTCTCTAAAGGCTGTAAGCCGCTCAATAAAAAATTGACATGGCTTGCTGGCAGCGTATAAGGAAGAGCTAAGCCCGGATTATCTGGGCTTTGTATTTGCTGTGCTTCGCTGTTTAAAAC
>JAUXHF010000378.1 GCA_030621685.1 Spirochaetota bacterium | reverse complement strand
CTTATGGCCGATTGTAACCAAGTGGCAAGCAAGGAAGACATTGAAGAAGTTCGCGCGGAGATCTTGCTAAACAAGCTAAAAGGCATTTTCAAACCGAGTTGTTTTTATCCCTTGTCAGAGTCATGGCAAGATCAGAAAAAGCAGAAAATTTCTGGAAACTCGATGTTGGAATATAGCACGTTACCTTGCCCTCCAAAACAGGCTGTTGCTAGCGGCATCAGCATAGTATTTAAAAACTTCTTTGATGCTGGCGAGGAAGGGACAGGCAGTCTTTTCACTGGCATTGGCATAAGCTCCAGCTCCAGCCCCAGCCCCGAAAGCTGCAAAAACCATAGCTTGTTAAAGGCACATGCACATGCACATGCTAATGACGATGGCGATGGAAAAGATCAGCTTACAGAGAATGCAGAGCAGTCTATTGTTATAGAGCTAGATTCGCAGCTAGGTTTAAAGCAGAAATCTCTATTTGTTTTAAAAGCGCTTTCTTTTCAGCAGCAGCGCCGTATTTTTGAGGCCTTGTTAAAAGAACAGCCTTGTTCTAATGAAGAGAGGATAGTTCGGCTCATCGGAATTCTGGAAAAGTTTCATCAGACACTTGATGTTAATTTTTTTCTGTTAGAAATTCTTCGATTGTTTAAAAAACTGCATCCTAAAAAAGATGCTGAAGCACGTAAAAGATGCCAAGAGACACTGCGGAGCTTCTTGTCTAAATTCTCGGCTAATATTCCTGCACAAACATATTCAAAAAAGCAAAAAAAAGAAATTATTCAAGGCTTTATCCCTGCGAAGCAGGCTGCGGTGGCAACAAAAGTTTTTGTTAGGCGGCTAGAGGAACTTACTAAGGCAGTAGCCTAAGTTACTCTTTTCTTACATGTTATGTTATAATTAAAGAGAGTTTAGCTGTCAAGCAGAGGTATTCTGCTGGAAAACAGGCGTTATAATTAAAAGATGGGAGGTTTAGCTTATGAAACATGGCTATTCTGCTGGAAAACATGCATCGAAACCAGCCTCGCAAGTCTCGCCAGTCTCTTTTGCCAGTAAAGTACACAAGAGCTGTGATGTAGTTATGAAACATG
>JAUXHF010000106.1 GCA_030621685.1 Spirochaetota bacterium | reverse complement strand
TCTATTTTATCTTTCTTGATGAGATTGGCTGTACTCACAACAAGTTTCTTTTCTTTATATTCTATGAAATTAAGGTCGTAAAACCACATAGTGAACTTTGTTTGTGAAAGCGCTTGGCGAAGGTCTTCTAGGCCATCTTGAAAAGACTTTTGGTAACTATCTTGAATTTCAGCAGGTGTCATCTTAACAATACAGAATTTTAAAAAAGAGAAGCTAGCTCAAGGATAGTAATAAAATTCTTAGCAACCTTCATGAGCCAAGAATTTTTGTTTCTTCAAAACTTAGGCTTTAATTCTAAACTCTCAAAGCTTAGGCTTTAATTCTAAACTCTTTTATGGCAAATAAAAGAGAAATTAGTTTTTGCCAAAAAATAAAACAAAATAAAAAAAAATTAAAGTCTAAAGGCAGGCTAAGAAGCGCTTCTAGGCTTGAAAAAACTGTTCTTTTCTCAAGCATTATAAAAGCTTCTTCTTGCTTAAGAAGAATCTGGCATCTCAAACAAAAAACGCTTTTTAATTCTAGCAAAAAAATTCATTTCAAAGCTGAATTTAAAGAGTTTTTGCTAACAAAACCACCGCCTGAGCCGAAATACACAGCCCTCTGCCCTCGTCATTCATTCCCTCTGTTGTTGTGGCCTTTACCGATGCAGCTAAAGCCCCCGTAAGTGTCTCTAAATTCTTCTGGATGTCCTTGGCATAAGCAGATATTTTAGGTTTTTCGCAGATAATAACAGAGTCTATATTGATGAGCTTGAAGTTGACCTGTACTTTCTTTATCACATGCTTAAGTAAGGTTACACTAGAGATATCCTTATATTTTTCATCGCTTGGCGGAAAAAGCTGCCCTATATCGCCTAACCCGCTAGCTCCCAGCAAGGCATCTATAATGGCATGAAGCAGCACATCGCCATCGCTGTGTGCCTTAAGACCAAAAGATCCCGGAATGAAAATTCCTCCTAGATAAAGCTTTCTCTGCTCTTCAAAAACATGGGTATCATAACCAATTCCCACTCGAATGCCGCTTATGTCAGATTTATTCATAAAATTAAAGTATATCTTTAAATTTTTAAACTATGTCCTTAAATTTACTAGCTATCGGCTCTTTACACAAACACCTTAAAATGCATATTTCATGATATAATTTTAGGAGTTTTTAAGTAGCCTATTCCAAGATACTCAAAATAATTTAGAATCGTTGACAATCTCGTTATTAGTTTCAATTTCAAAAAACCGCCAAAAACCAAGCTATTTCTAATGTTTTAAAGCATGAGGCAGTACCTATCAAACTGCTTTTATATTTAAATGTTTAAATTTATTTCACAGCTAAAACTATTACGCAAACCATAATAAATCGATTGAGGAAAGTATTGAAACCAAGGACAGCTTATTTAGCAAGCATATTTCCAGCAACTATATTCCTATTATTCTTGCTACTTCCACTTCGGGCGCAAAACGCCAGTGCTTCAAATAACGCTAGTGCTTCAAATAACGCCAGTGCTTCAAATAACGCCAGCGTTTCAAATACTTTTGCAGAAAAGAACCCAACAGACGATTTGCTCTTTATAAGAAAAAAGCTTGTGCCTTATTTAGACATAAGCACGGCCCTGCAAATTATGTTTTCCCCGCTATCCGACCAGAAATCTATTTCTTATATTACGGAAAGCCGTCCAAGTTCAATCGCAGAAGATTCAAGCTATTCCCGGTTTTATCAAAACTCCACCTTGCCATTTTTCTTCGGGATAGACACCCGAGTATTCTACAAATTCATTGGCGGAGGACTAACTTACTACCGCATGAATGCTCTTAACATCCAAGCACGCATAGGACAAAGCGATGCGGCTGCAGATGAAAATAATCCTGCTAATTTTGAGGGCTTTAAAAACATTTCTAGCTACCAATTAACTGGCTCTGGTTCTGCCATAGCTCTTGAGTTTTTTTTACGAAAATTCATTGCTACAGAAGAGCTTTATTTGCTACTATCGCTTGGCTATCTAAACCAACAACTACGTTTAAAGTACAACTTTAATCCTTCTGCTACTCTAGCGGAACAGCCCTATCAGCAATCTTTAGATATTACTTCCCATGGCGCCATCAACCGATTAGAAATAAACTTTGCCCGCGGTTATTTTATTTACAGCATGGGAATAGCGCTTCTTTGGCAAAATTTCCCTACTTTTACCATAAACGATACGAACTCAAGCAGGTCTTCAAGAAATTCCATTCAGCTAGAAAAAACCCAAGCCATGTTCTATTTTCGTATTGGGCTAACCTATTAAAAATCATCTTTTAACTGCTTAGATTCTTAAAAACGGCTGGCAGAACAAGGCATGGCTTATTTTGTTTATGCCTGTGCTTTTTTATATTTTCAAAAACTTATGTTTTACAAATATACAAAAAAAAATGTCGCCAAAGCGAACAGCCTTGTCTTAGCTACTTAGATTCTTAAAAACAGCTGGCAGAACAAGGCATGGCTTATTTTGTTTATGCTTGTGCTTTTTTATATTTTCAAAAACTTATGTTTTACAAATATACAGAAAAAATATCGCCAGAGCGAACAGCCTTGTCTTTAGGTAGAGCCAAAAACCCATGTTGGTAGTAATTTGTTATACCCTTGCAGAAAAGAGCCTCATTATAATTAGCTTTTAGTTTTTCAGCTTTTTTTGCCGCTTCTTCCTTATCGGCTAAAGAAAAAAGCCAGTTTTCAGAGCCATTGAAAAGTGGCAAGGCAGCCTTGCTACTAGATATGTTAGCTTGCCAAGTAGCAGATTGGCTATCTTCAATTACCTGCTCCACTATGAAACGCTGCGCTACTCCTCTTAGCTTACGAGCATGGCAAAGCGCTAGCTCTTTCGATAAACTGCGTAACTTACTCGCCCGCTCTTTTTTCTCGATGGCGCTTACTTTATATTCATTTTTTTGCTGAAAAACTTCTGCCTCATCGCTTAAGGGCCTACTTGAATACGGGAAGACATGCAGCCCACTTAAGCCTGACTTCTGAATAAACTCATAACTCTCTTGAAATTCTTCGGGAGTTTCGCTAGGATACCCCGTCATGACATCACTGGTAACAGCAAAATTCTTCTTGGCGCCAAAGAAGCTCGCTAAAAGCCGACTAAAGACCTCTTTCGTATACCGCCGGCGCATGCGCTTAAGAATTCTATTCACCGGGCTTTGCAATGGCAAATGAATATGCGGCACAAGCCGCGGGTCATCCAAAACATCTAAGAAATCTTCGCTAATAGATTGCGGCTCTATCGATGAGATTCGTAGCTGCGTATTTCCCGTTAACCTGCTTAAGAGTTCTCGCACAAGACCAGCAAAGTTCATCCCGGCTTTTCTATCGAAATAAACACCAATATTTATTCCACAAAGAATTATTTCGCTCATATTTTTTTTTACAAGTAGCCCTACCTGCTGCATAATATTCTCAAACGGACGTGATATTGGCGCTCCCCTAGCGTAAGGGATACGGCAATAGCTACAAAAGGCCTTACAACCATCTTGCACTTTCAAGAAAGCACGTGTATGCATAAAAAACAAATCTTGCTGGCTTACAAGACCAGCGCTGTAGTTCCGAGACTCTTTAAAGGCTTGCCAGCGGCTTTCGTAATTGCTTTCAAAACCAGCATAACCAAACTCGCTAGCCAAGGTTTTCTCTATAATGGTAGCCAGCTTTGCCTTATCGCGCTGGCGCACAATAAGGCATTTCACAGGATATCCCGCAAGTTTTTGGTTTAACCCTCGCTCAAGCTCGCTATAGCAGCCTGTAATGAAAACATAACGTAGATAATCTGATTGGCTGGCTAAAGAACGAATGAGCGCAAATGATTTTGTATCGGCTTTCTGCGTCACCGTACAAGTATTAATAATTGCAAAATCGCTGCGCTCTTTCTTCGAAACTAAAGTATAGCCCTTCTGGCTAAGTGCCAAGCAAATAGATTCCAGCTCTGCTTGATTTACCTTACAGCCTAAGTTATACGCAGAAAACCTCATTTTTGATTTGCTTTACTTTACTTTGGCTAAAATTCTAAGCCCGCAAGGCCTGCAGGGCTGCCTCATAGTTAGGTTCTGCAGTTATTTCAGAAACTTGTTCGCTGTAGATAACTGTGTTATCTTTATCTAGCACGATGACGGCTCTGGAGCAAAGGCCCTTTAAGGGACCATCGGCAATTTCAAGCTGATAATCGCTGGCAAAACTACTGCGAAAAGCCGATAGCGTTTCAGCATTCTCCATCTTATTTTCAGCCGTAAACCGCGAAAAAGCAAAGGGAGTATCTTTAGAAATGTTGAGCAGTTGCACATCATCCATAGTTGCTAGTTTCCCAAAGAAGCTTTTTAGCGCAAGCGCACAAGTACCAGTATCGATACTGGGGAAAATGTTAAGGAGCTTTTTTTTGCCAGGATATTGATCTAACCCCACTTCGCTAAGATCTTTTTTGACAAGGGTAAAGGCTACTGCTTTACTCCCATTTTTCGGGAGATCCCCTATTGTGTGGATTTCATTTCCTTTCAACGTTATTTTTGCCATTCACTTCAACCTCAATGTATACTTTAAATAGTATTTTGTTTTTGTTTTAACGCAATTAAGCTACTTATTTGCTATTTGCTGATTGCTTAATTATAATACAGCAGACAAATTAAACAAATAAAATAATGCAAAATTCTCGGCTTTTTTTGTTTGCCAAGATAAAGAAAAGCAGGAATCCTTTTTTATTTCCTAGCCAGCAAAAATAAATGCCAGCAAAACAAAATGCTAAGCGCCTATAAACTATGGATAAGCACTTTAGCTTGAAGCGAATTCTCTTATTTAGTTTACTGCACCTAGGTCTGGTGCAAGCTAGTTTTGCAGCTTTTCCCCCAGAAAATGAAAGGGTTTTTGTAGCCAACAGCCTACGTTTATTAGAAAGCCATCAATACTCCTACCTCAGCCAGTATTTTAAAGAGTATTTTCCGATAATGGTGAACCAAAGCAGATCAAAAAAAACTTCTCGAGCCTCTTACACTGCCAAACAGCGCCTTCGTTATGTTAAGCAAATAGTGCAAGGCATACCCCTGCCGCTTTACAAAGAAACCGTACTCAATATCGCCTTATCAGAACTTCCCTTGCCGCATATTCTTTACTGCATGCGTGGCGACCTGTACTTTCTTAGCGAAAGAAAAAATGAGGCCTTAAGCAGCTACAAGCTCTGCGACAGCCCATTGGCTACTTTTTATCAAGCCTTAGTATTAAAAAGCTTAAAACGCTACAAAGAAAGCGAGCGTATCTTTAAAACTTTAGTTTCACACACAAAACAAAAAGCCATACAAAATGAAATTTACCTTTCGCTTGCCTTTATAAAATTCAAACAAGAACAGTACTCTGAAAGCATGCGTTATGCGCTTCAGGCCAGCAAAAGCCTCAGAAAATTAAAAGCACTCTACTTTAACTACCTAGAACTAAAGCAAGCAGACGAAGCCCAGAAAACACTTTTGAGCATCAAAAAAATTTATGCCAAGCAAGGCTTAGAATTCAATGCTCTTAGCTTTGATTAGCAGCCGCGCATGAAATACTTTTTTCAAGCACGAAAATATATACAAGACAAATAATATTTACTGACGCCTTTGCTCAACGAAGAAAAGGCAGACGCCTTTTCCTACAAAGCATGATTTATACGCTTCGGCTAGCCGAAGCTGGCTTCTTCTTTTTTTGAAACAGAAAAATATACTCATGTTTAAAAATATAATAGCCGCCCACTAAGGCTCGGTAGCGCCATAATTCTTTTTGATTCATTTTTCCCTTAGTTTCTTCAAAATTCTTAACAATCGTACTTTTTAGCTTAAAGCCTTTTTTCAAGACCTCGTTCATGGCATAAAAACCCAAAGGAATCCACTCTCCGTCTGCATATTTATCGCCAATGACCAAAACTAAGTACCGCTCATCATCTAAAACATGCCTTGCCCGCTGGGCAGCTTCTCCCAAAAGTCGCAGAAAGGCATCTATAGAATCGGCATTCGATAGATCTCTTTTATCCTCGCTAAATTTAATGATATCCCAATACGGCGGATGCATAATCACCAGCTGAACGCTAGTTACGCCAATTTTTTTAAATTTTTCTTCATAGTTAACCTTAGAGCTATCCGCCTGAAAAATTTCTATTTGACTGCTCTTCTCGATTTTTTTTCTTTCTAGGCTAATGTTTTTTTTAGCTAGCGTAACTATCTTAGGCTGAATTTCAACGCCTATGCCATGCCGCCCTAACCGCTGGCACTCCATAAGCGTAGTGCCACTTCCTAAAAAGGCATCGAGAACCCACTCCCCTTTTTTTGTGTAGCGCCGTATAAATTGATTAGGAATTTGCGGAATGAAATTCCCCCAGTAGCCAGCAGAGTGATAGCCCGAATTGTCTCTTTTCTTGACAACCCATAAGCTATCCGTGATAATGTCATCATATTCTTTCCACCTGTTTAAATTGATGTCATTAACCTTTCCTGTTTTTACCTCCGAAATTCCTTTCAGCAATCTTTTCAGATAATATTTTGTGCGCTCAATAGTTTTCGTTTCACAAATTTGAAGAAGCTCTTTTTTGAAATAGGCATGGGGCAGCTCAAAAATTTTATCACTACTTTTAATATCCACCCGTGTCGCTTGTTTGCCCTTAGCCTCAAGACTGCCTATATCTGTGATTATCTTTGATAGGCTTTTTTTTATAGCCGGCAAATCATTTTCTTGAAGAAGTTTCTTAAGCCTTTGAAGCGGCACAGCGCTGGCAACTTTCTGCATGGCTTTTTGTTTTCTCGTTACTTACGTATA